>NZ_FR878118.1:0-59603 GCF_000434315.1 Eubacterium sp. CAG:156
TATTAAAAGATATGAAATACTATCCATACGATTTGGTACATTACAAATAGGAAAATCTATAATGAGAAGATTGGTAAAGAAATAATTAATTTAATAATCAAAATAGGGGGAATACCAAGATGAAAAATGGAATTTAGAAGATGAAGATGATATAATGTGAGAAAATAAATTTGATATACAAAGCGGAATTGGTGCATTATAGAGGAGATATATAAATTCTAATAACAAAGGATTAGTGACGGAGGTATTATTGTGAAACTTAAGTTAGTAAAAGCAACAAATAAATATCGTAATCAAATCGTAGATATGTTGGATGAGTGGAATAATACTGGCGAAGAAATTATACCTTGTGTAATTGGTCGTTTAGATTATAGTGATTTTGATTACTATTGTAACAATCTGGAAGTAAAAGACACGAGTGAGGGCTTAGTTCCTGATTCTACGTTTTTTTGCTTAGATGAAGAACGAAACATTGTTGTAGGTGCTGTAAATATTAGACATTATTTAAACGAAGAGTTGTTATTAAATGGTGGACACATAGGAGATGGTGTTCGTCCATCAGAGAGAAGAAAAGGGATTGCAACAAAAATGATATCGTTGGCTTTGGACGAGTGTAGAAAGCTAGGAATAAATAAAGTTCTGATGGTTTGTGATAAAGGAAATATCGGTTCGGCTAAAAGTATTGAAAACAATGGAGGAATACTAGAAAACGAAGTTGTAGTTGATGGTGTTATGGAACAAAGATTTTGGATTGATTTGAATAAAATGTAAGTTGTAGAATTAGTGTAAAAGAGGCTATAGACTTTGCAAAAGAATGTATCATGTCAAAACAAAATATACCCAGAAACCATATCATTAGAAGACGGATTGAGAGATAGTGTTAAATGGTATTTGGAACATAGTACAGAGGTTAATAAGAAACCTTATTTTAAATATATAGATAAAAATTTGTAGAGATAAAGAAATTTGAAAAAGGATTATGGTGAAAAAATGAAAAATTACACGTATATTTCTTTAAGAGAAAAGCCAGAACTAAAAAATTGTGCAGCCGAATGGTTTCACAGTAAATGGGGAGTTCCAACAGAAGCTTATCTTGAATGTATGGAAGCTTATCTGAATAAGAAAACAGAATATGGTTGGTATATTTGCTTGGATGAAAATAAAATTGTAGGTGGGCTGGGAGTAATCGAGAACGATTTCCATGCTCGAAAAGATCTCACTCCGAATGTTTGTGCAGTCTACACAGAAGAGGAATATAGATGTCAGGGCATCTCAGGACATCTGCTTAATATGGTTGTAGAAGATTTAAAATCAAAAAACATAACACCTGTCTATTTGATTACAGACCATACCAGTTTCTATGAAAGATACGGTTGGGAATTTTTGTGCATGGTACAGGGAGATGGAGAACCCAATATGACCAGAATGTATATCCACCAATAGCTTTCAGTTTATCATACAAATGCTTTTGTGTTGCACGCAGTCATTTATAATTTCAACGTTGAAAAAGATGCCTATTTGTCTGAAAAGTTAACTATTGAGAGTAAAAAGTTGTCTTTTCAAAATATAAAGTTTGCTATTGAGAGTCAGAATTATAATGAACCAACGAAAAAACATATTAAAAATATATGAAGAAATTGAAACTAATCGGATATTTGGTGCTCCTGAGATAGAGAGTATTGAAATGTTCAACTTCAACGGCTAAGAATGTTATGAAAAAATTAAAAGAAATAGGTTTTGTTAAAGAAGTTAAAGGAAAAGGAAAGTATACTTTTATTTCTGATTTTATTTATGTGAAAATGAAAGTCGCAAAATTAAATTAGATGTAACATTAGTAAAGAGGAGACATATGAAAAAACAGAAGGAATATAACTTTTTAAATAATTTTATTTATGCCCTAAATATTGAGAGAAAGAGCAATTTAAAATTGCTGGCAATTACATTAATTAAGCCTATAGGAGACATAGTGGGAACTTTGTTAAATTCATATGCTCCTAAATATGTGCTGTCATTTATTGAGGATGATTTGCCATTTAACACAATAATTATGTATACAGTAATTATTTGCTTAATAATGATGATTTTAGATGTTATCAGCACTACATGTTACAACAGTTTCGAGTTTGAATATCGAAAGACAGAAGGCTATGTTGAAAAGAAGAGAATGGACAAGTTATTTCATACTGACTTTAAAAACATGGAATCACCGGATTTTCTTGATTATGCCCAAAGAGCAAAAACAGCATTGAACAGAGGCAAAGGATTTCATGGAGTTTTATACCAAAGTAGAAATTTTATTGCCCAGGGAACATTAATGATTTTGTCAGCGGCATTAATAGGAATCCAAAATCTATTAATGATGATAATTTTCATTGTAATATCTTTTGGAATAGTAAAGATTTCATCTTTCTTTACAAAAAGAGATAAGATCAAGTTTTCAGATGCAATGGCACCAACATGGCGTAAAATGAATTACTTAGAGTCAACTACAAAGAATTTTGATTTTGCAAAAGATATCAGACTTTTTAATATGTCAAATGCATTTTTCAATCAGTTATCAGGTGTAAATGAAACATACAAAGAATTAAACAGGAAGCATCACAACAGAATGGTTTTGTGGGAAGTAAGCCTTGGATCAGTATTGATTGTTCAGAAGATTCTTATGTACACATGGCTTGTTTACAATGTTGTTACAGGTGCGTATCAGATATCAGATTTTGTTCTTTATGTTGGACTTGTATCTACATTCCATGCGTCAGTAGGATATGTTAACTGGATTTATTCAGATATGAGAACTAATAGTCTTATGATTAATGATTACAGAAACTTTGTTGACTGGAAGGAAGACAGGGAAACAGCAGATGAAAAAGATGGTCACATTACAGAAATAAATCTTGATAAGTTTGAATTTAGATTTGAAAATGTAAGCTTTAAGTATCCGGGACACGATAATTATGTCTTAAAGAATGTTAATCTAACCATTAAGAATGGAGCGAAACTTGCGGTAGTTGGCGTTAACGGTGCCGGAAAAACTACTTTCATAAAACTTATGATGAAGTTGTACGAACCAAGTGAAGGAAGAATCCTTTTAAATGATGTTGACATAAAAGAATACAACAGGGAAGAATATTTTAAACTGTTTTCACCTGTATTCCAAAATGTGGAATGTTTTGCAATGCCAATCTATCAGAATATTTCATTTGCAGAGGAAGACAAAACTGATATGAATAAGATAAATGAGGTGCTGGAGCAAAGTGGTTTAAGTGAAAAAATCAATTCATACGAAAAGGGCATACATACTAATTTATTAAAAATTTTTGATAAAGAAGGAATTGATTTGTCAGGAGGGGAAAAACAGCGACTTGCCATGGCAAGGGCTTTGTATAAAGATGGAAAAGTTGTTATTTTGGACGAACCTACAGCAGCACTTGATGCGTTGGCAGAGGACAGAATGTATCGTGAATTTGAAAATATGATTTATGGAAAAACAGCAGTTTTTATTTCACACAGACTTGGAAGTACAAGGTTCTGCGACAAGATTGCAATGTTTGAAGATGGAACAATTGTTGAGGAAGGAACTCACGAAGAACTAATGGCTAAGAATGGAAAATATGCTTATATGTTTGGCATTCAGTCACAATATTATGATGAAAAACAAAAAAACAGCGATAATGTGGAAGATGCTGATTTAGAAATCAATGAAGGTGTAGAAGCATTAAAAGTTGAAATGGAGGGAGGACAGTAGTATGAAAAATAATAAAGATAATATCCGTTGCTTTAAGTTTTTTGGAAAATTTGCGTGGCAGAATGACAAGAAATATTATGCTTTTCTTATTTTAAACATAATTGTAAATTCACTGTCTCCCTTTGTAACAATTCTTGGAACCCAGTATCTTATTGATGAAATTGCAGATGAATCTAAGAGAAATATGTTTTGGATTGTGTTTTGGGTAGCTTTTATTTGTATTGGAAGTTTTATTTGTTCAAACCTTAAGAAGTGGACAGGAGAAAACATATCAAGAATTGGCGAAAAGTTTGACAGAATATTTAAAACCAATTTATGTATGAACTGCATTAAAATGAAGTTTAAAAATACAGAGGACACAGATGTTTTAGATATTATTAAAAATGCGGAAAGAGCATTAAATGAAACAGGACAGGTTAATGGTCTTATTACAGCACTGGCAAACATTATCACTAAGTTCTTTGTAGCACTTGGAGTTGTGGTTCTTGTTTGTACAAGAATTCCTTGGTTAATGATTCCTGTAATTATTTCTTTTGCGGTAAACTCTTATACCACATCGAAAGTAAACAAGGGCAGACGTAAGTTCTTCAAAGAAATGAGCAATGTGGAAAGAGGCAGTACATATTTTAATACTGAATTGCAGGAAAGCAGATATGCAAAGGACATTCGTCTTTATGACGCGTCAGAAATATTTGAAAAGAAATATGACGGCTATGTGGACAGAATATATGATACAAGTAAAAAATATTTCATGGGATTCTTGAAATATTGGAATGTAAATAATATATTTTATTCTGTAAGTGATATGACCATTTATATATTGCTGGTGGTAAATATTTTTAACAAAACCATTTCCATTGGCGAGTTTTCAAGTTTATTTCAGGCTACAGGCGAGTTTGCAAGTGCAATTAGAAACATAGTTAATTCATATCTTGAAATGAATTATACATCTTCAGTTTTAAAGTTCTATATTGATTTTGTTGAAAGTGTAGCTGTTGAAGACAATGAATTTGATAGTTCAGCAGCGGAAAACGGATTGTCAGACAATATAACTTTAGAAGAAATAGAAAATATTTTGACAGACTTTAATAAGTGTGAAATTGAATTTAAGGATGTAAGTTTTAAATATCCAAACACAGAAAAATATATTCTTAAAAACGTGTCAGTAACAATTAAGTCAGGAGAACATGTTGCCATTGTAGGACAAAATGGTGCCGGGAAGACTACCTTCATAAAGTTAATATGCCATTTGTACGACAATTACGAAGGAAAAATATTAATAAACGGCAAGGAAGCCGGAGAGTACAGCTTTAGGGAATATATAAGATTGTTGTCTGTAGTATTTCAAGATTTCAGACTTTTTGCTTTTACAATAAAGGAAAATGTAACAGTTTTTCAGGACAAAAAAGTTGACTTAGAAGAAATATACAAGATTGCAGGAATTGAGGATTGGATTACCGGCCTAGAAGAAAAAGATTCCACACATATTTATAAAATGTTTGTGGAAAACGGCGTTGAACCATCAGGCGGTCAGGCTCAGAAACTTGCTATTGCAAGAGCATTGTATAAGAATGCACCTATAGTTGTTCTTGACGAACCTACGGCAGCACTTGATCCTATTTCTGAATACGAAGTTTACAAGAACTTTGACAAACTGGTTCATGGGAAAACAGCAATTTACATTTCTCACAGACTATCATCATGCAGATTCTGCGATAGAATAATAGTCTTGGAGAATGGTTTAGTAGTTGAAGAGGGAAGCCATGAGGAATTAATGGAAAACGAAAAAGGTTTATACTTTAATATGTACAATGTTCAAGCACGACACTATAGTTAATAATTTAGACCATTTGAAGGAGTTGAGGTAAAGTATAAACAATTATGTATATGTGTATAAAGCAAACTACAAAGGTTCAATTATAGACTATACGGTATATTAAGAGTAAAAGAGTGACCAAAATAGTCACTCTTTTGCTAATTAACAATACAAAAGAATTGCATTATATAAATAATAATGCTATCATTAATACGATTTAAATTTCATATCAGTATATGGTTTGACAGAATTATATTCGTGTCGATTAATAGGGAATTCGGTTAGAACCCGAAGCAGTCACCACTACTGTAATGCAGACGAGAAAGCAATATGTCACTGGGAAACCGGGAAGGCGCTTTTAAGGATGAAGCTGAGTCAGGAGACCTGCCATATATGCGGTTTAAATATATTTTCCGGGTGAGGAGGATGTGTTTTTTTGTTGCCATTTTTTAAAAATGAAAATTAGGAGAGGCTATGGTGAAAAATAATAAACGGATTATTAATAGAATAATTGTAATACTAACAGCCGTGGCTTTAATAATAGGAACATGGGGGATTTTATATCACAAAGGCGATGCACCTGTAAATCCAATGAATAATGAGGCAAAGGCATCTAAAGTGTATGAAAATGATGATTTGCAGGTAGATGAATTTAATGACTATTCTAATTTGCAAAATGCGGATAGTGAGGAGAATAATGAAAATAAAAATAATGACAACAGCGAAGAGACTAATAACGAAACAAATGGCAATGGAAATGTAAGTCTGAAAGGCACTTCTAACAAATCAGGAAATGGAAAAGAATCCGCAGGTGAAGGAAAATCAGGTAAAAGCAAGGGTAAATCTTTTGCTAATAAGGTTAATCAAAAAACAGAAACCCTATATTTTACAACTTCAATTATAGATGGAGAAACAATTTCTACATATGAATATGCATTTACGATTACACATTTAGTTGAAAGTCTTACGGTAGAACAACAGTTAGTGTATGTGAATGATGAGCAGATAAATAATTTTGATGGCAGAGTTATTCTTAAGGAAGGAACCAATACTATAGAAATAGTGGTTAATTATAGAAGAGATGACGGCCGTGAAATTATTGCAAAGAAAAAATATACGGTAAATGTAGATACAGGCAATTTGTTTATATCAACAGATTTGAAGGACCAGACTGTAAACAATCCGTTTTTCAAATTTAATTTGCAGGCAAAAATGGGTGAAAATGATGCAGATGTAAAGGTATCGTTAAATGGTAAAAATATAACGGGAAAAGATGGCAAATATTCTGTAATTTTAAAAAAAGGAAAAAACACAATAGTCGCAAAAGCTGAATATGATAAATATTCGATTACAAAAAAGTATGAAATAACTCTTGAATATGAGGATGGTTTTGGAATTGAAACCGATTTGGAAAATAAAACAGTTAATGTAGAAAATATTGAATTTCAGGCAGTTATAAGAAATGGAACAGATAAGGCGAAATTATCTGTAATTGTTAATGGGAACATAATTGCAGGAAATGAAGGAACGTATAATGCTGGTCTAAAAATTGGCAACAACACTATAAGGCTTAAGGCAACAGATTCAGGAAACGTATCTTTAAATGAAACTTATACAGTTAAATATGTTCCATTAGCTACAAAAGATACTGAACCGGTTATTTCATATATAAATGTTACTGATGGAATGGAGATAAAAGGCGAAAGTTTTACTTTATACATCGGAGCGATGGATTATAAGAAGAACAAAATTTATTATGACGGAATTGAAGTTAAATTAAATGGAAAGAAAATTCAGTACAGATGGTCTGCTAATTATGTTGGATATTTGCTTAATTTGCAAAATGGAGACAATAGCCTTGAAGTTAAGATAACAGACAGCGATGGAAGGTATAAGGAATATAGTTACAAATTAAAATGTACATATATAGATGAAGGAACCGTTATTGGTACGGCAACAGTAAGCATCGATGCGAAGGTTATTCATTTAGGAGTCCTATTAAGACCTAAAACAGTAGATATTTATTATGGAGATAACGCAGCAGATATATTTGAACGTGCTATAGAGAAAAGCGGATTCTCATATACAAACAGCGGAACAGTGGATAAAGGATTTTATCTTGAAACTATATCAAGACCGGGAATTTTAAGAGGCTGGATGATTGATGATAAATTAAAAGATGAAATCATTGAGGATGGACTTCAGTTTAATATAGACCCTTCAACCGGAGAGTACATATATGACATGGATAGCTTAGGACAACTTGATTTCTGTCAGGGTTCAGGTTGGGCGTATAGTGTTAATGATGAATATAAAGAATACGGAATGTCGGAATATAAGCCAAAAGATGGTGATGATATAAAGATTAGATACACTTTGGCATATGGAAAGGATATTGGAGGATATAATCCGTCAAGCGGTTCTTATGGTATCAAAGATAAATATAGTGTTACATATTAAACGACTAGGCTTTCAAAAGAAAGGTATTAAAGATGAATAAAAAAATAGAAGATATTGTTTCAGAAGTTAAAAAGGTTGTAATAGGTAAAGATGAAATCATAGAAAAAGTATTAATGGCGATATTAGCCGGAGGACATATTTTATTAGAAGATGTGCCGGGAGTAGGAAAAACTACATTGGCATTAACTTTTAGTAAAGTATTAGGACTTGATTATAAGAGAATGCAGTTTACACCCGATAGTGTACCATCAGATATAACAGGATTTTCGGTATATAACAAAAATAGTGGCGAATTTCAATATATGGAAGGGTGTGCAATGACAAATCTATTGCTTGCAGATGAAATTAACAGAGCTTCAAGCAAAACCCAATCTGCGTTACTTGAAGTAATGGAAGAAGGAAAGATAACGGTAGATGGAGTTACAAGAACAGTGGAAAAACCATTTGTTGTAATTGCAACTCAAAATCCTACAGGATGGATTGGAACACAAAGTCTTCCAAATTCTCAGTTAGACAGATTTATGATTAGACTTAATATGGGATATCCGGATATGAATAATCTGATAGAAATTATGAAAGACAGACATCATGAGAATCCGTTAGACAAAGTAAAGCATGTTATTAATAAAAATGAATTAATAAACCTGCAGGAATTGGCGGGGAATATTTATGTGTCAGATGAAATTTATGAATATATAAGTAAGCTTGTAGAAAAAACGAGAGAACATGAACTCATAAAATTAGGAATCAGCCCTAGAGGAGCATTGGCAATTTGCAAAATGGCGAAGGCAAAAGCGATGCTTGGTGGAAGAGATTATGTAGTGCCACAGGATGTTCAATATATTTTTAAAGATGTATGCAGTCACCGTATAATCGTGGAATCAAGGTCAATGATTAATGAAGTAAACACTGACGAAATAATGAAAGAAATAATAGAAAGTGTAGAAAATGAATAGAAAGAGCTTAGGATTTTTTTTACTGCTGTTATTATTTCTGATATCAGCAGTAGTGTGGCGGCAGAAATTATTTTTAATAATTCCTATAATTATGATTTTGACAGGAATACTTACATTTGCCTATGCAAAATTAGCAACTACGAATTTAAATGCAGAGCTTAAATTCACAAATGTAGTGGATAAGGGCAAAAATGTTACAGGAAAAATAATAGTAAACAATAAATACCCTGTTCCATTAAATGAGATGGTTCTTAATTTTGAAATAAAGAACATACTTACAGGCGAGACAAAGAAAGTTAAAGAGAATTTGTTCCTTGGTATAACAAAGAAAAGTGAAATGCCACTTGAACTTGAATCTAAATATTGTGGATGCATAAAGGTAGAACTGAAAAATATCGAGATATTTGATATTTGGGGAATAGCGTCTATTAATAAAAATTTTAATGAAAGTCAGCAGATATATGTTATACCATATACCATTACACAGGACATTGAACTTGGAAATTCGAATGCAAAGGAAGCGTCAGATACATGGCAATTTATGGAGAATGTAGCAGGAGTTTCAGGAGAGGTATTTGATATTAAGGAATATCAGATTGGAGATAACATTAAAAATATCCATTGGAAATTAACAGGTAAATATGAAAATCCAATGGTTAAAAAAATGGCTAAAGAGGCAGAAGATTCAATCATATTAATTTTTGACAACCGATTTGAAAATTCCAAATATGAAATGGCGGATGCTTTAGCAGAAATGTTCATATCATTAAGTAGGAATCTTTTTAACGAAAATATTCCTCATACTATAGGATGGTGGCAGGAAGATAAAGAAAAATATATTTCATATAACATAAGAAGTGAACAGGATTTAGTAAGCAGATTACCTAAAGTATTAGCAGCAGGAAAATGCTTAAACAAGACATCAGAATATGAGAATTATATAGCAAAAATGTCATTTGAAAAAGCACATACGGTTATTGTGGCAGAAACAAAATCTGATGTACATAATATAGCGGCAAAAGGCGTTACGTGGCTTACTGTAGATGATGAATTAAATTCGCACAACTTAAAACAAAGAAGGGCAATTAAAATATGAAAAATCAAAATACTGTTGATTTAAGAAAACTGAATAAAGAAGATAAAAAATCAACAGATATTTTGATGACTTTGATTATGGAATTAATTGTTCTGGTTGGAATAACAGGGTTTGTATTTAAAGTGACAGAGTTTAGGATAACGGCATTTGGATTAAATATGAAAGTTATTTTAAATGATATTTCTGATTTAATCGGAAAAAAATATGGAATGATTACTCAAAAGTACATATTAAATCCTGACTTTAAAATGGATTTGCTTTTAATAGGACTATTAGCTTTAATTGCAATTGTTTTATATATTGCAATTAAATATGAAAATCAGGCAGTATTTGCAATTGGAATAATAGTCACAGTAGTTATTCAGGGAATGTTTGGTGGAAAAAAAAGTTGCCTTATGGCAGCAGTTTTAATATTTGCAAATATAATTTGCCTAAATAAAAAAAGATTAAGCAGTGCATTTGAACAAAATAATAAAAGTAAAGTATTAATAGTCTTTTCAATGCTTGTTATTAGCATTTTATGTGTTCCAATATCATATGAGACTAATACAGATAAGATGTTGGAGAACTTAAACCAAAATATAAATCATAAAACAGATGATTTGAGATATTTAAAGAAAAATAAGATTGCATTGAAAGTAAAAATGTCAAAGCCACAGTCTTATTATTTGAAAGGCTTAGTGGCAGGAGATTTTTCACAAAACGGTTGGAAGGAAACAGATAAAAAGAAACTGTACAAGTATGCAGATTTATTCTTCTGGTTACATAAAGAAAATTTTTATGGGCAGACACAATTGTTTAATGCAAAAAGCGAGGGCAATAGTGAAATTGATATAAACAAGATGACTATTAATGTTTTAGGGGCATCTTCTAAATACATTTATTCACCATATGAATATGTTTCAGATAATGATGGGTTAACAGATAAAGATGAAATAGGAGATGAAAAGCTTCTGTCAAAAGGCTTATATGGCACAAGAAAATATGAACTTGATGTGTCAGATAACATAGTGACTAATTATTCAGATATTGTGGAAAATCTTAAAAATAATGGAGATAAGCCGACAAAGTATTTAAAAAACGAAAATTACTATAATGAATTTGTATATAAAACATATTTGGATTTGACAGTAAAGCAAAAGGAAATACTTGGTACATATTTGAAAAAGGATAATGATAATCATGATTCATACAGTTACGCGAAATCAGAGATACTAAATTATTTAAATAAAAATATTAAATATAGTAAAAAGTTTCAGGGGATAAATGATTATGGAAATTTTTTAAATGAATTTATGGAAGTTAGCAAATCAGGAAATGATAAAGATTATGCTACGGCAACAGTTTTAATGTTCAGATACTTTGGAATACCGGCAAGGTATGTTGAAGGATATCTTATTACGCAGGATGATGTGAAAGATGCTGATGATAACAGCACTATTAACATACCTAAGAATAATTTTCATTGTTGGGCAGAATATTATCAGGATGGTGTTGGATGGATTCCATTTGAAACTATTAAATCATATATGGATTTGATGGGAACGAATGACAGCTTTACATCGGGCTTGGAGAATGAAACAAATGATAACAGGCAGATTAGTCAGGAAATAGACAGAGATAATTATAATGGTGAAGAACCTGAAAAAGAAAAAAAGGATGATAATGATAAAAATGAATCTGAATTAAATTACCTGATATGGATTATTTGCAGTTTATTAGCAATTGTAATTATTGCGGCTGCTGTATATGAAGTAAGATTGTATTTTATCAGAAAAAATATAAAACAGGATAACAACAATGCCAATGCAAATAAGGCAATAATGAGTTTATTTTCATATCTTATGAATGCATACTTTATCATTGATAAAACAAATAGATTTAAGAATTTAGAAAAATATGAAGAATTTCTAAAGGCTTATGAGAGTGAGTGTGAAGAAGGATATTTGGAAATGATGACATTATATCAAAAGGCAAGATATAGCAATCAGACCTGTACTAAAGAGCAGGTAAATCAAATGAAATATTACTGTGAAAATGTTAGAAAAGATATTTTCCTGAAACTTAGCAAATGGCAGAAATTCAAATGGAAATTTGTTTATAAATATGGAAGCCTTAAATAATGTTTAAATGCAAAATAAGAGAAATATAAGATAGTAGCAAATAGTTTATGAAAAAACATATAAAGTAAAATGAGTGAGAATGAAATGAAAAAAAGAATTTATGGATTGATTTTAAGTTTAATAATTGTAATAACCACATGTTTTGCTAATTGTGGAAGTCTAATTACTGTATATGGAGAAACAGAAGAGAAAGGTACCGTTACAGTTTATTTTACATTGAGTGAAGATGGAAAATTTGTAACGGGAAATGATGATAATGAAACTGTTTTGTGCCATATTCCTGTGACTATAAGTTATTTTGACTTAGCTGAATATGGTATGGAGGATTACTACAGATATGAAGCAGATTCATTTGAAGAAGGTGGAAGATACAATAGTGATAAAATTGTAGAAAGACCGACATTACTTCATCTTTTCATTAAAATGCTTGAAAAGTATTATCTTAGAAAAGGAGAAAAATTTGTAGTAAATGACAGATTACAGGATGCAATGAGTATTTCCGGTTCTGCAACAAGTTTATATATGACAAGATTTTGGGGACATGATGAAAACTTAATGTATTATGTTAATCACGAATATCCGCTTCAGGCAGCAGGATGGGGGTCAACATCTGACTATATTTTACTTGAAGATGGAATGGAAATCGATGTGGCAATGTTTTCTGATTGGGATTTCTATCACACGGGTGCATTTTCATTTTTTACAAGTGAAAGCACAAAGTGTACAAATTCCGGAATTTTTGACATACATACAAATGAAAACATAACTTTGACAATGAGGGGAACTGCAACAAATGCAGCAAATGATGGTAATTCATCTTTCGTAGGTGAAGCGATGCCCGGTGAAAAAGTAGTGTACTGTAATGCTTTGCAGGCGGTGTCGGATTATAACAATGATAATTGGAAAGAATTAAGTCAGGAAACTGACGATAATGGACAGATAACATTAACATTTGACAAACCCGGAACTTATTATGTTTCATCAACATCAACTTATGAAAATTATAAATTGAGTTCAGGAAATGCATGCGTTGCACCACCAATTGCAGTAATCAATGTTTCCGGAGAAAACGTATCAGAAGAAACAACAGAAAATCATCCCGGAGAATATGACGGCAGATTAATAAAAAACATTGAAATAAGTAATGGCATTTCAGATAATTCGAAATCTTATAAGTTTGATGCACCATTTGATGCAAATACAAAAGAATATACAATTACGGTTCCCGATTATGAAGATTCAGTATGCGTAAAGGTGGGATTAGAAGAAAGTGTACCTGATGGAACAGAAATTAAAGCTAACTATACGGATACAAATGGTGAAAGCAAAGAAATAACTATCAGTGGAAATGATGAACTGGGAAAGAAACTGGGAAAAATCATTGAAAAAGGAACTGTTGATAATAAATTTGTATTAACAGCAGCTTATAACAAAGTTGTAGAAAAATACACATTCAATATAAAAAGACAGACAACATTAAAAGGTATTACATTTGCAAATGAAAAAACAGGCAGAAATATTTCCATACAACCTGAATTCAACAGGGATACTTACGAATATGAAATAAGCATTCCGAAAAATTTGGAAAAGATAGAAACACAGATAGTTCCATATGATGAAAATTACAACATATATGTAAATGACGAACCTGTTGATGGAAACAGTAAGATTGATATTAGCACAGAAATAGATGGAATAAAGATTAGTGCTAAAAAAGATGAGTGCAGTTATTCGACTTACATAATTAAAATTGCAAAAACAAATCTTGCTAATACAGATTTTAAATTAACGAACGGAAGTATTATTCAGATAAAAAATAGTGATGGAGAAATTATAGCAGGTAAAAATGTTGTTGATACGCAGTTTACGGCAGAAAACTTGCTTGAAGGTGAAAAATATACTTATGTCGTTACTAAATACGGATATAAATCTGTAAGTGGAAGCTTTGTTGCAGGAGCAAATACTAATATAGATGCAACACTAAAAGAAGCTGATGTTAATAATGCAATAAATAAAGGAATTACTTCTATATGGAGTAATTTCAGAGGCAATGATGAAAATAATGGTGTGACAAAAGCATTAACACCTACTGACTATACAAATTCTATGCTCTATTGGGCAGAAAAAGTTGGTACGGGATTTGGAAGCGGGGCGCCAAGTTCGCCGATTCTTGTTGGAGATGATTTGGTATATACTACAGCGACATCGATTGTAAAGGTAGATACCATAACAGGAAAAGTAATTAAAAGTGGAAACATGATAAGAACCTCAGCTTTTAATATTACACCTCCAACATATGCAGACGGAATGATATTTGTTGCACTTGCAAGTGGAGCAATACAGGCATTTAATGCAGATACATTAGAATCCTTATGGGTTTATGAAGACCCATTATATGGTCAGCCAAATTCACCGATTACCTATCACAACGGATATATTTATACAGGATTTTGGAATGGTGAGACAGGAAATGCAAATTATGTTTGTTTGTCAGTTACAGATGAAGATGTAAATGACAAAACAGAAAAAAAGACAGCGAGCTGGACATATACATCAAAAGGTGGATTTTATTGGGCAGGAAGTTATGTATGTGACAAATATCTTGTAGTAGGAACAGATGATGGAGCGAAAGCGGATGAAGAAGGTAAAGGTTCATTGATAGTTCTTGATTCGTTAACAGGCAATCTTATATCAAGATATGATGATGTAAGAGGCGATATTAGATGTAGTGTTAGTTTTGATAAAGAAACAGAAAGATTTTATTTCACATCAAAAGGTGGAGACTTCTGTTCAGCAAAAATTTCTGCAGACGGAATAATTGAAGAAGTAAAAAAACTGGATATAGGAAGCTCTAGTACTTCAACTCCGGTTATTTGCAATAAAAGGGCTTATATTGGAGTTAAGGGAAAAGAACAGTTCGGAGTTAATTCAGGTCATCATATTGCGGTTATAAATTTGGAGGATATGAGTATTGCTTATACCTTAAGTACACGAGGATATCCTCAGACAAGTGGACTTGCAACAACAGGATATGAAGATAAAGACGGATATACATATGTGTATTTTATAGATAACTATGAGCCTGGAAAAATAAGAGTGCTTAAAGATAAACCTGGACAGACTGAAGCAATAATAACAAGAGATAGTGAGTACGAGGACGAAAATGATTATAACGTTTTGTTTTCACCAAAAGGTGCTCAGGCAAATTATGCAATCTGCAGTTTGATTTCGGATGATTATGGAACAATGTATTTTAAAAACGACTCAGCATACATGATGGCACTTGGAAGCAAAATAACAAAAATACAGGTAACAAAACAGCCGGATAAACTTGAATATAAAGCAGGCGAAAAATTTGACCCTAGCGGAATGGAAGTTACAGCTTTTTATTCAAATGGAAAAACAAGAAATGTTACTAAATATGTAACTGTTGATGATAGAGCACTGACGTCAGTGATGTCTGATGTGGAAGTTTCATTTAATTATGTACTTTATAATGATGAACTTTCTACTTACGGCAAATTTGATCCATTAATAGATACTGTAAACATTACCGTTACAGACAAAGAAGGTGAAGAAAAAGCAGCAGATGTCGTAAATAAAATAAACGGTATAGGTGATGTTATAACTCTTGATTCAAAGCAGGCAATAATTGATGCAAGAAATGCATATGACCAGCTTGATAGTTCACTTGAAAAATTTGTAACTAACTACCAAAAGTTAATTGATGCTGAAAATGTATTCAGAAGAATTGCAAAAGAATATTTGGATTCAAATTCACTTGGATTTACCGGAAACAATAAAGGATTCCAGAAAATAAACTTAAGTTGGAATAACTTAAGTTATGCAGACGGATACCTGCTTTATAAGTTAGATAATAAAACAGGGGAATATAAGGAAATTGCAAACTTTAAAGAAACAGGATACGAAGATACACAGGCAATAGTTGGTAGTACATATCAATATAAAATTATTCCTTTTATCAGAATTTCAAATAAGGCAGATGGGGTAATTTTAGGAAATGAATCCATTGTACAGACAAAATCAGAACTTGAAAAAGCAAACGGACTTAAGGTAAAAAAACAGGGCAAAAAATACTTAAAAATAAAATGGAACAGAAATAAAAACTTTAGTGGATATGTTGTCTACAGAAAAGAAGGAAAGAGTAAAAAATTCAAAATAATAAAAACAATAACTTCGAATAAGAAGACAACATATATAGACAGAAAAGTAAAAAGAAACAAAAAGTATTATTACAAAATCAGAGGTTTCAGAACAGTAGACAAAAAGAAGATATACGGAAAATATTCAGCCGTAAAATCTATAAAACGTTAAATTATACATAAGTAGCCATAACTGCAGATTACACGTGCATGGAACTTGCAGCTATGGCGAAGATGTATAAAAGTATAACTTTTGGTTTAAATTGTGAAATTTGCCATAGTTAATGAAATAAAAATTACCATTACTGATACAAAGTTATTTATTTATCGTTGCTAATGTTTGAGCCATTAGGCGAGTTTTACTTTTTTATTTACAATAAACGGTGCAGCAAAATAAGAAAAACAACGTGTTTGATATATATAATTATGTTTCGGCAAAAAAGTAAAAACAGAGCAGGCGATAAATAAAATATGGATGATGTTTAAGCCATCAGGCGAGTTTTACTTTCATTAATTATGGCAAGTCTCACAGCAAAAATATGGGACTAAAAAAACAAAGGAGAGAAGAGATGAAACAAGTGGGAAAGAAAATTTTTGCATTTTTATTGGCAATAACAATGATTGCCGGTATGACACTTGACAATGTCACAATTGCAAGAGCAGAAGAAAAAGCACCATGCATTACATTAAGCGATGGTGTAAAGGAAGAAGTGAATGAGACAACTTATATCTATAATGGATATAAGCCATATTTAGGGGACAAATTCACTGACAGCGAAAAACATGGAATGCTTTATTATGTAAGCAGAAGTGTTTACGATGAAGAAAGTGAAACATGGTCAGAACCTTCAAAATATGAAGAAATCACTATCGGATTCGCAAGTAGTCTTCCGGAATATGCAGTTACAGAAAGCACTCCGGGAAAATATAAGTATAGTTGGAAAGCTTATTGTAAAACAACAGGATTACTTTCAGAGGCAACTTATACAGTTAATTTAACAGTACAGGATCCGGAAGAAACAACATATGATATGACATTTTATGTTGGAAGAGACAATGCAGGAGCAAATAAGAATCCTGAAATTAAATTATACAAAACATTAGGACAGAATGATGAAACAGGTTACGATGAATTTGATGAATCAGATGAAATTGAACTTGAAGGAGGAAATATTGATTCAAGTGGACAGTATAGAGTATATACAGCTTCATTAAATGGTGGAACATATTCATACAGAGCATTTGGATATGATGAAAGTACACAAGAGTATACAAATCCATTAGGCGGTATGTGCGTTAACGTTCCAATGTCATCTAATGTAACTCAGTCAGGATATGATTCAAAATCAGTATATATCAGATGTACAAATGTAAGTTCAAGAACAAAGTATGACGGAAATAATTATTTAACAGCGGACCAGTATACTACAGAAGTTGTTTGCCCTTATTATAGTTGTACAGCTACACCTGGTACACCATATGTAAATGCAGGCATTACATACTATCCATATATGCTTGTAGCTCAGGGAAATGCATGCCTTTACAATTATTTTGCATATCCAAATAAAGACATAGCAGAAGAATATGATCTTACTTATGGATATGGAATTAACGGTACAGTACAAAAAGGTTATTCAACATTTTCATGGTCACCTTCAGTTGTTTCAAGAATTACATCAGCTATTACAGTACCTGATGAAGCGAAAGCACAGGTATATTTCCAGATGAACAACTTTAGGGATAAAGAAATTGAAAGTTATAAGCAAAAAACTAATTCAGATGGAACAGTAACATGGTATTTCTATGTTCCAAAGTCAAATGGAAATTATTCATATCGTGTATCTAAAGATGGATATGTAACTAAGGCAGGATATATGAGCCTTGGAAGCGAACAATCAGCAACATTTTCAGTTGATTTGGATAGAAAAGATGTTACAAGTCATGATTTCAGTGGCTTAGACAGCAGAGTATTAACAAGAGATGAAGCAAACTTAATTATGAATGTAAGTGATAAGAATGTTAAGAACATTGACGTTGATGAAACATTTAGACTCAGAGCTTACAGAGTATGGGAAATTATTAATAGTGATGCAGGAAATATAATGATTGAACCTGATTTTAATTATGAAATTTTATCAGGTGCAGATAATATTGATATAGAAGAAGTAGAAGATAATAGAACTAACGGAAAAGGAAACTGGTTAGATATTAAAGGTGTTAAAGCAGGAACAGCCGTAATTGCAGTTACCTATAATGCTATAGATGTTGATGGTACATCAAGCGGAGGATTTTACCCTGCAATATCTCCAAAGAGAACAGGTATAGCAATAATCCATGTCGGAAATGAAAAATCAGACATTTCTGATATAGGAGTAAAAAATGTAAATGGAAAAGACTGGTGCTGGAATTATGACACATTCTTCTTTAATGGAAAAGAAGGAAGTATGAACATTGCACCATATGCTTCAAGTGGAATTGATAAAGTTGAAGTTATTCCGGTAAAAACAACAGATGACTTACATAGTAGTTTTGAAGATGGAACAGCAGTTGAATCAAATGAAAATGGAACATATGATGTAAACCTTAAAGAAGGAAATAACATTATAAAAGTTACATCAAAGAATGGTTCTGTAGGATATCAGGTTGTAAGAGCTGCTAAAGTTCAGATGAATTATGAAAACATGTCAAATCCCGGAGAAAAAATTATGCCGGGAGATAAGGTTAAAATAATATTTGACGGGCTTTACAGATCGATTCCAAAGGTTTCAGGTATTTTCAATCCGGTAGTATTACAGATAGTAGGAAATACACCGGATGGTACTAAGTTAACAGGTCAGATTTCACAGTATCAGGTTGCTGATAGTGGTTCATTAGAAGTTACAATACCTTCTGATTTAACATTTGAAGATGGACAGGAACAGACAGATTATACAATTTCAAACGGATACATTAACTTACAGTCAATGTACAGCTATGCAGATGCATGGAAGTATATGTATACATTAACAGATGCAGGTGTTGGAACATGCTTTAACGCAGTAATTGTTACAGGACAGCATTCAACAATTTCAGATTTCTCTATTCCTGTAAATAGAAAGGTAACTTATGGAGTTAATGTTAATGTAACAGATGAACAGGGAAATGAAATTAAAGACTATGACTTATCTGTAGTAAATAAAAATACAAACGAAACAGTTGAAGATTTCAGTGCTCTTGGATATGCAAAATATAGTTACAGCATTAGTGCACCGGGATATGTAGCAAAATATGGAACATTTACTTTAGGTTCAAAGACAGAGGTAACTGACGGGAAAACAACAATAACTATTGTGTTAAAGAAAGCTGATGAAAATGCATGGGATGGAAAAACATTCACAGAACCACAGATGGATGAAGAAGGTACATATTTAATTGGAACAGGTTCAGAACTTGCATGGTTTGCTAATGAAGTAAATTCATCAACAGCAAAGACAACATCAGCATTAAATGCAAAATTAACAAAGGATATTGATCTTGCAGGATACAATTTCCCACAGATTAGTTATTATACTTCAAGTTCTGCATATGTATATTACGGTGGAACATTTGATGGTGATAATCATAAGATATACAACTTAAGAATTGATAAAACAGCAATTAATGCATCAACAGTTTATGGTGGATTATTTGCATATACAAATGGTGCAAAATTAAAAAATCTTACAGTAGAAGGTGATGTTGCAATTACAGCTCTATCTACAATGAGTGTAATAAACGCAAATACAGGTGGTATTGTAGGATATGCTTCAAATACAGAAATTAATAATGTAACAGCAGATGTAAATGTTGAAATTAAAGACTACGTAAAAGGAAACTGGAGTTACATTGGTGGTATTTGTGGATATACAAAAGGAACAGTAATTAAAAACTCAAAGAACAAAGGAACTATTTCAGGAAACAGATACACAGGTGGTATTGTAGGTAATACAAATGGCACAGTTGAAAATTGTGTAAATGAAGGAAATGTTATTTCAACAGCAGGTTATGCAGGTGGAATCGCAAGTGAAATTACAACAAGTGCAGTTGTTAAAAATTGTATCAATACAGCAAATATTGAAAGCAAAACAGGTTTAATGATTGGTGGAATTGTTGGTTATGCAAATGGTTCTGTAGATTCATCAGTAAATAACTGTATCTCTCTTGGAACAGTTTCAAGTGCTGCAACAGGTGATACATTAGGCTCAATAATTGGTTCAATAACAAGAGGAAAAGTAACAAACTGTTACGGTGTTTCAAAAGATAAAGTTGTATGCGGTAAAGTAAATGCTACATATGCAACAGTAACAGATAGCTATGCATCAGATGATTGCAATGAAGTACTTTACAAATATGCAACAGGAAAAGAGTTAAATGATTGTAGCGAAGATGCTAAAAATGAAATTGTAGAAATTACTTCTAAGTATGCACAGTTACTTATGGATAACAGTAAGACTACAGAAGAAAAAATAAATGCAATTTCAGATATTTCTAATGAAAACTTTGATAAGTGCATATTAGAAAATGAAAATGTAAATGTTACGGTAAATGCTCAGGCTAATAACAAATTTATCGTAGCTTCAAAGACAGTAGAAGTTAATGGATATTTAGCTGAAAGATATGGCTATACAGATGCAGTAAAAGATGGAGTATCAGCTCTCGATGTTCTCGTTGCAGCACATGAATATGTATACGGAGATAAATTCACAACTTCAACAGCAAAAGATTACATTGATTTTAGTACAAGCCAGTATGGTACATTTGTTTCAAAGACATTTGGAAAAGATGCTTCAACATTTATGTATTCAATTAATGGAAAATATCCACATAATGATGAATTAGTAAATGGATATTACACAGGATATACAGTAGACCAGGCTAAAACAGCAGACAATGATGTAGTTGATTTCTATTTCCTTCAGGATGCAGGATATTCAGATGATTTATCAACAATTAAGCTTGATACAGACAGCACAACAACAGATAAAACATTTAATGTATCAGTAAGCGGATATAATTATGCATGGTATGGTGCATGTGAACAGTCAGTCATTGATGCAAGTACACATGCTGTTAAAGGTGCAAAGATTGGAATTGTTGATGTTAAAACAGGTGAAGTTACACCAATCGATGGAGCAGTTACTGACGAAAATGGTAATGCAACAGTAAACATTGATAAGGCAGGAAAATATATTGTTACAGCATATGTTGATGATAAAGACAACACTCCAATATTAATGCAGCAGGCAACAATTAATGTAGAGTGGGCAAAACCATTAGAAGTAAAAGGTGTTGCAATTGCAAAACAGAATAAAAATGAAGTATCAGTTATGTGGCAGCAGAGCTTAGAACAGATAAGATTAGGACAGATTTACAATGTATATGTTGATGGAGAGTTATACAACAAATATCCTGCAGCAACAACTGTAACATATACATTTGACAAAACAGGAAAGCATACAATTAAGATTACTTCAGAACTTAATGGATTTGAAACAGAAGGTTACACAGTTGAAGTTGAAATTGAAGAGGAAACAACAGAGGAATCTACTGTAGAAACAACAACAGAGGTTGTGGAAAGTACAACAGACGAGACAACAACAAAAAAAGTTATGGAAAGTACAACTGCTAAAGACATAACAAATGTTTCTACTACAGCAAGTCAGACAACAGAAACTGTAACTACAACAACAAATGCTACAACAAAAGCAGTTAAGACTGTAAAAATTAAAAAGGCAGTAAAGAAAAAATCAGCTAAGAAAGTAGCAATTAAGTTAAGAAAAGTTAAGAAAGCAAAAGGCTATGAAGTTTTAGTTGCTAGAAATAACAAATTTGCCGGAAAGAAAGTTATTAAGATAACTTCTAAGAAAGTTAATGTAGTTGTAAGAAAGCTTAAACCAAATAAAACTTACTATGTTAAAGTAAGAGCATATGAAGTTATTAATGGTAAAAAAGTATATGGCAACTGGAGCAAAATAAAGAAGATAAAAAACAAAAAATAAAACAAGTTATAAAATAAAGAAATAAAAAAATAAAATCGTTTTATATTTTTGACCCTGTAATCATAAAATGTTATAATAAATATATTAATTAGTACGGATTAAAATTTAATATAAAGGGGATGATTTTATGATTCTAACATTTCTTGGAGCAGACCATGAGGTTACAGGAAGTTGCCACTATTTACAGGTTGGAGATAAAAAAGCTATTGTAGATTGTGGTATGGAACAGGGAAAGGATATTTATGTAAATCAGGAGTTGCCGGTGGCAGCAGGAGATATAGATTACATATTTTTAACTCATGCTCACATTGACCATTCAGGATTAATTCCGCTTATGGTAAAGAGAGGCTTTAAGGGACAGGTATTTGCAACGAAAGCAACTTGCGAATTATGTAACATAATGCTTCGTGATAGTGCACATATCCAGGAATTTGAAGCTGAATGGAAAAGCAGAAAGGCAAAGAGAGCCGGTAAGGAAGAATATGAACCAATCTATACGATGGCAGATGCAGTAGCTGCCTGTGAATTAATGGTTCCGGTAAACTATGATGAAACTGTGAGTGTATGTGATGAATTCCAGATTAAGTTTGTAGATGCAGGACATTTGCTTGGTTCATCAAGCATCGAGGTAAAAGTTACTGAAGGTGATGTGTCTAAGACGATAATTTTCTCAGGAGATATTGGTAATATTAATAAACCAATAATTAAAGATCCTAAGACAATGGATGGAGCTGATTATGTCTTAATAGAATCTACATATGGTGACAGATTCCATGAAGAAAGACCTGATTATGTAAAAGCTCTGGCGAGAATATTAAACGAAACATTTGCAAGAGGTGGAAATGTAGTTATCCCGTCATTTGCCGTAGGCAGAACTCAGGAAATGCTATATTTCCTCCGTATTATTAAAAGAGATAATATGGTTAAGAACTATCCTAATTTTGAAGTGTATGTAGATAGTCCGCTTGCCATAGAGGCAACAAATGTATTTAATAATAACGTAATTGATTGCTTTGATGAAGAAACAATGGAATTAATTAACATGGGAGTTAACCCGTTGAAGTTCGATGGATTAAAGGTTTCAGTTACAAGTAATGAATCTGTTGCTATTAACCAGAATAATATGCCAAAAGTTATATTGTCTGCATCAGGTATGTGTGAAGCCGGAAGAATACGACACCACTTGAAGCATAATCTGTGGAGAGAGAACTCTACAATATTATTTGTAGGTTATCAGGCAGTCGGTACGTTAGGAAGAGCAATACTTGAAGGAGCAACAACAGTAAAACTTTTTGGTGAAGAAATAGCTGTTAAGGCAAGAATAGAATCCTTAAAAGGTATAAGCGGTCATGGAGATCAGAAAGAGTTAGTAAAATGGCTCGAAGCTATGAAGAAAAGACCACAGAAAGTCTTTGTAGTTCATGGTGAAGATGAGGTATGTGATATTTTTGCAAAACTTTTAAGAGATGAACATGGATATGATGCATATGCTCCTTACAGTGGAACACAGTTTGACCTGGCAACAGGTGAATTAATAAAAGAAGGAGTTCCAATCAGAATACAAAGCAACTCTTCAAAACAGAGAAAACCATCTACTGTATATGAAAGATTACTTGCTGCAGGGCAGAGACTTCTTGCAGTTATTAAACGTAATGAAGGCGGTGCAAATAAAGACCTTGCAAAATTTGCCGACCAGGTACAGGCACTTTGTGATAAATGGGATAGATAAAATTTTATTATTAAGTTAAAAGCTATTAATTAAAAAAGCTACCACTTTACAAATTACGTAAAGTGGTAGCCTTTTTTTGTAAAACATTCCAATTTGGTATTTTTACATGATTAGAAAAACATTGTTTTTCTAAAAGTGGCTTTTTGATTTTAACATTACAAATTAATTATAGTCGAAAAAAGTCGATAATTATTTTATTTGAAAATAGTACGCTATTTTTAAACTAAACTGCATTTTTTCTTCACATCATCACTATAATAAGTGTTTTTGACAAGTTTATCATAGTAGAGGTAAAGCTTTTGTACTCCTCTTTCGAGAAAGAAATAATGCCTTATGTAAAATAAAAGAAGAATGTATATTGCAAGCAAAAATACAAACACACATATACTTTGGAGAACATAATTTGCCAAAGTTGTAAAAATTGCAATAATTGCAAATGTAACTGTTACGATTAAATGAATAAGTCTTTCATTTTGGAAAAACTGAATCTGTTTCATAAAATCGTTAAAAACTGCTTCACGTTCATTGTCTGACAATTCTTTTGATGTGACCATTTCCATATGGTCCAAAAATTCCTGTAATCGTTCTCTCATATAAACCTCCCAACTTTGATGTTTATTTATATGTATATTTTACACCTAAACAAACATAAATAAAGTCTAAAATTAAATTGATTTTCTTTATTTTCATAATGAATCTACAATTTACTGAAACAATCCGTAAGAATTAAAGTTGTGGTTTTTTGACTCTGCTATCAAATAATATTTATGACAAATGTAATAGATTGATTAATCCGTAAATTATTGCTGATTTGTATTTATTTGTTCCAAATAACAAAAAATAAAAACAAATCTGACAAAAAGAGAAAAGTAATAACAAGTACGTTCATTCAAAAAAGAGATTATATTTGCTATCATTATTTTAACTAAGAAAATAGGCAGGGAGAGGATTATGAGATACGGACATTTTGATAATGAAAAAAGAGAGTATGTAATAGACAGAGTGGATCTTCCTACATCATGGACGAATTATTTAGGTGTGAAAGATACATGTGTGGTAGTTAATCATACGGCAGGTGGTTATATGTTTTATAAAACACCTGAGTATCATAGAGTAACAAGGTTTAGAGGCAATTCAGTGCCAATGGACAGACCGGGACATTATGTGTATGTAAGAGACAATGATAATGGTGATTACTTTAGCATTTCATGGCAGCCGGTAGGAAAGCCACTTGATAAAGCTAAGTATAAGTGCAGACATGGATTATCATATTCTGTTTATGAATGCGAATATGATAAATTAAAAGCAAGTCAGAAACTTTGCGTTCCAATAGAAGATGATGTTGAACTTTGGGATGTAGTTATTGAAAATACAGACAATAAACCTAGGAACTTAAGTATTTTTTCTTATTGTGAATTTTCCTTCCATCATATTATGATAGATAATCAGAATTTTCAGATGAGTTTGTATTGTGCGGGTTCCTCATATAAGGATGGAATTATATTGTATGACTTATTCTATGAAGAATTTGGTTATCAGTATTTTACTTCAAATTTTTCTCCAGATGGCTTCGATTGCCTCAGAGACAAGTTCCTGGGTTTATATCATACGGAAGATAATCCACAGGCAGTAATAAATGGAAAATGTACAGGTTCATTTGAAAAAGGAAATAATCACTGCGGTTCTTTACAGAAAAATATTGTAATACAACCGGGCGAAAAAGTCAGACTTATCTTTATGTTAGGTGAAGGCGATGACACAGAAGGCAGAAGAATAAGAGAAAAGTATAGCGATTTTACAAATGTGGACAAAGCATACAAAAATTTGGAAAAGTATTGGAATGATAAAATTAATAAATTAACAATTGAAACTCCAAGTGAAGCAATGAACACAATGATTAATATATGGAATTTATATCAGTCAGAAGTTAATGTAATGTTTTCAAGATTTGCATCTTTCATCGAAGTAGGTGGAAGAACGGGATTAGGATATAGAGATACGGCGCAGGATTCAATGACTATACCGCATTCTAATCCGGAAAAGTGTAAACAGAGAATAGTACAGCTTCTTAATGGATTAGTTTCAAAAGGATATGGATTACATTTATTCCAACCGGAATGGTTTGAAAAGAAAAAGGATGATAAGAAACCTTTTAAATCACCTACAGTAATTCCGGGAATTAATAAGTCAGATATAATACATGGTATTGAAGATGCATGCTCAGATGATGCTTTATGGCTTATACCATCTATTGTGGAATATATAAAAGAAACAGGAGAAATCGAATTTGCTGATCAGATTGTTCCATATGCAGATAAGGGAGAAGGTACTGTATATGAACATATGATGAGAATATTAGATTTTTCAGCAAAAGAAGTAGGAGCAACAGGAATTTGCTTAGGACTTAGGGCAGATTGGAATGACTGCTTAAATCTTGGCGGAGGAGAAAGTGCTTTAGTATCATTTTTACATTATTGGGCAATAAACAATTTTATAGAATTAGCACAGTATCTTGGAAGAGATGATGATGTTAAGAAATATAAGGAAATGGCCATGCATGTAAAAGATGTATGTAATAATGAATTGTGGGATAAAGATTGGTTTATAAGAGGAATAACCAAAAACGGAAAGAAAATTGGAACAAGTACAGATAATGAAGGTAAAGTTCATTTAGAGTCAAATGCCTGGGCAGTATTGTCGGGGGCGGCATCGGAAGAAAAAGGCATTAAGGCTATGGACAGTGTAAAAGAATATTTGGCAACACCATATGGAATAATGTTAAATGCTCCATCGTATACAGTTCCTGATGATGATATAGGATTTATCACAAGAGTATATCCGGGTGTCAAGGAAAATGGTGCTATATTCTCACATCCAAATCCATGGGCATGGGCAGCGGAATGTGTACTCGGAAGAGGCGACAGGGCAATGGAATATTATAATTCATTGTGCCCATACAATCAGAATGACATGATTGAAATCAGAGAAGCAGAACCATATTCTTATTGCCAGTTTATCATGGGAAAAGACCATACTGCATACGGAAGAGCAAGACATCCGTTTATGACAGGAAGTGGAGGATGGTCATATTTCTCAGCAACAAGATATATGCTTGGAATCAGACCTGATTTTGATAAATTAAATATTGATCCATGCATTCCAAAGGAATGGGATAAATTTAAAGTTCACCGTGTATGGAGAGGCGCGGAGTACGATATAAATGTAGTTAACCCTAATAAGGTTAATAAAGGAGTTAAAGAAATAAAATTAAATGGGGAAATAGTAGATTTTATTCCGGTTATGGAAAAAGGAAGCCATAATCTGGTTGAAATCACCATGGGGTAGCATAAGGTATAATGAGGAGGCTTACATGATTAAATTTGGAACAGGCGGCTGGAGAGCAGTCATAGGAGATGAATTTACTAAGAAAAACATTCAATTATTAGCTCAGGCTATGTGCAACAAAATGAAAGCAGAAGGCAAGACTGATAAAGGAATGATAATTGGTTATGACAAGAGATTTTTGTCAAAAGAAGCTATGAGATGGATGGGACAGGTATTTGCAGCACAGGAAATTACAACATTGCTCGTTAACAAATCAGCGCCTACTCCTCTTATTATGTTCTATGTAGAAAAACATGAAATGCCATATGGAATGATGGTAACAGCAAGCCATAATCCGGCTATTTACAATGGTGTAAAAGTATTTACTTATGGTGGCAGAGATGCTGATGAAAATCAGACAAAAGAAATAGAAGACTACGCTTCAAAAATAGATGTGGATTCTATAGAAGAAATGGATTATGATGAGGCAGTAAGCAAAGAGTTGATTAAAGAAATTTATCCTTTAAATGAATACTTAGATAATATAATTAATGCTGTAGATATGCAGAAAATCAGAAATGCAGGTCTTAGAGTTGCTTTAGACCCGATGTATGGAGTTTCTGAAATACCTTTAAAAACATTACTGCTTACGGCAAGATGTGATGTAGAAACAATACATGACAGACATGATACCTTATTTGGTGGAAAACTTCCATCACCAAGTGCATCAACTCTTAGAGGTCTTATGACAAGAGTAATTGATTATGGATTTGACATAGGAATTGCTACAGATGGAGATGCGGACAGAATTGGAGTTATTGATGATACAGGAAGATTTCTTCATCCAAATGACATTCTTGTGTTATTATATTATTATCTTGTAAAATATAAAGGATGGCATGGTGCAGTAGTTAGAAACGTAGCTACAACACATATGCTTGATAAGGTAGCAAATAAGTTTGGGGAAACTTGTTACGAAGTTCCGGTAGGTTTTAAGTATATATCAGCAAAAATGACTGAAGAAAATGCAGTTATTGGCGGGGAATCTTCCGGAGGACTTACAGTACGTGGACATATTAATGGTAAAGATGGTATTTACGCAGCAATGTTACTTATAGAAATGATAGCAGTTACAGGAAGAAAGTTATCTGAAATATATAAAGACATTGAAGCTGAATGCGGAGCTATTTATATGGAAGAGCGTGACTACAAATTTACAAAAGAAAAGAAAGAAGAAATTCACAAAATATTAATGGAAGATAAACAGATTCCGGAATTACCATATAAGATTCAGCATGTTTCGTATATGGATGGAAGCAAAGTTTATTTTGAAAACGGAGGATGGGTAATTGGCAGATTCTCAGGAACAGAACCGTTGATTCGTATTTTCTGTGAAATGCCAACAAAAGAACAGGCTATTGAAGTTTGTGAAATATATGAGAAATTCTTAGGATTAAAGTAGTAATTTTGGAGTAACATAAGTTTAATAAGTCATTTACATAATAATTATTTATATAATATTAGTAACAGAATAATAAATAAGTTTCCCGACAGAAATAATAGTAAAAGTTGAAGGGAGACTAATAATGAAAAAGAACAACAGATATAATGCACTAAATAAAGAAAGGAAAAAGGCAAATCTGACCTTTGGGATGATTCGACTGCTGGTAATATGCCTTGTAGTACCGTTTGGAGCATTGTCGGTTGTTCTTTTTTTCTCGTCAGCTTCAAAAACTTCTAATCAGGTAAGAAATACAGTAGTTACATCTATGGAAAATGCTGCAGAAAACTGCAACAGTAATATAGAAAAAGTAATACAGGAATCAAAGCAGGCTTCATATGACAATGTCATAAGAACAAGTTATTTACAATTCCTAAAAGATAAAAATGAAGCGGTAATGTACAGAGAAATATCTAGTTATCTTAGTGAAAAGTACAAATATAATTCAATGATTTCAAGCACAATTGTTGTATTTAAAGAAAAAACAACAATGGAATATTATACGTATAGCAATGTTGCGGGAGCGACTTATGCAAGTATTTCAGATTTTAAAAATAATGCTATGACACAGATAAAGTCAGTAGCTCAAAGAATGGGAACTAATACTAAATTTATAGAGATAGGAGAACATCTGTATTTAGTTAGAAATCTGGTTACAAGTGATTACAATCCTTATGCAATTATTGTTATGGAAATAAATAAATCAAATATGTTTAAAAGCATGGATAATGTAGTGTGGAGAGAAAATGGGGCTATATTTCTAGATGGAGATATGGTATGTGAACCTGATTATGAAAATGATATAAATAATGAAAAATTCAAAATTTATGCTGATAATAATAAAAGAAATTATGGAGAAGTTACAGAAACAGAAAGCAATTATGATAGTAACAATTATACTGTAAATCTGTACACAAGATGCAATAATCAGCAGTTTACATATATTGTTAAATTAAATCGAATGGAAGTACTTAATGAATCGTTTACGTATGTATATATATATGTATTAATCATTTTGATTACAATTTTATTGGCAGCGTTAACATTTTATTATTTTTACAGAAATATCAATAAACCAATTTCAGATTTGATGGAAATGTCTGAAAAGATTGAAGAAGGAGAATATGGAATAACTTTACCTGCATTTGAAGGAAATAAAGAATTTGGAAAACTAATAGATACATTTAACCATATGTCATTAGGACTTGAAGAATCTTTTAATCGAATATATGCAGAAGAAGTAGCATTAAGAGATGCAAATATGCAAGCGTTGCAGTCACAGATTAATCCACATTTTCTAAATAATACATTGGAGATTATTAACTGGAAGGCCAGAATGAGTGGAAATCATGATGTAAGTGGAATGATTGAATCTCTTGGAGTAATGATGGAAGCGACAATGAATAGAAAAAAAGAAAAATTCATCACTATTGAAGAGGAACTTAAGTACGTAGATGCTTATTTGTATATCATTCATCAGAGATTTGGAAGCCGATTCCATTTTGATAAAGATGTGGATGAAAATTTACTTAATTTAAAGATTCCAAGACTTATAGTACAGCCAATTGTAGAAAATGCTGTAGAGCATGGAGGAGATAAAGAGGGGAATATTATAGGAAGCCTGAAAATATATGCAGATTACAATAACTTGTATATAGTTGTTCATAATAATGGAAATATGACTGAGGCTGATAAAGCGAAGATAGAAATATTACTTTCGGATCAGAAACTGGAAGAGAATGTACATAATATCGGAATTAGAAATGTAAACATGAGACTTAAGCTTTTATATGGTGAAAACAGTGGTTTATCTATAGAAAACATTGATGACAATCTTACTGAAAGTAAACTGAAAATAGATAGGTTCAAAATGGAAAATTGACAATAATAGCAAAATTTTTAAATTGAAAACAATAAAATACAAATTTTTGCAAAAAGATTAAATATTTTATACAAAAATGAACAACTATATTCAACAAATAAACAAGCAAAATCATTAACTTTTTTGTGCAATTCGAATAGAATAATACATGTAATAAATAATAGATACGGAAAAAACTTATAACCAAATAAAAAAAGCATATGGTTATAAGGAAAAAAGAAAAGGTATCAGTGAATGGATTGGAGGAGTTATATGAGAAAACCATTAGCACTTATGCTCGCAGGACTTATGGCAGTATCCATGGTTGGATGCGGAAGCAATGGAGATGCCGCAAGCAGCAGCGACAACAAAGACAAAGCAGATTCAGGAAAGGTAACATTAAAGGTTACAACAACATATGCAGGTGAAGACACAAATGCAGGAAATTATAAAGATGCCTGTGCTGCATGGACTAAAGAAACAGGAAACAAGATTGAAGATAGTTCAGCAACATCTGATGAAACATTTAAATCAAGAGTTATTACAGACTTTGAAACAGGTTCAGAACCGGATGTATTATTCTTCTTCAACGGAGTTGATTCAAACCAGTTCGTTGAACAGGGTAAGGTAGTTTCAATTGATGAAATCAGACAGGAATATCCTGATTATGCATCAAATATGAAAGATGACATGCTTGGAGCATCACCTGTAGATGGAAAGAATTATTCAGTACCGGTTAATGGATACTGGGAAGGATTATTTGTAAACAAGGATGTACTTAAAGAAGCAGGAGTTGAAGCTCCAACAGCAGATACAACTTGGGATGAATTTATGACAATGTGTGAAACAATAAAGAAAGCAGGTTACACACCAATAGCAGCTTCATTACAGGAAATTCCACATTATTGGTTTGAATACACAATTTTCAACTTCCAGGATGTAGCTACACATAGTACATTACCTAAATCAGCAGATGATGAATATGGTAAAGCTTGGGTAAATGGTATCAATGATATCAAAGACCTTTATGAAAAAGGATATTTCCCAGACAATACATTAACAGCATCAGATAGTGAAACATTTGAGTTATTTACATCTGATAAAGCAGCTTTCTTAATTGATGGTTCATGGAAAGTTGGTGGTATTGAAGAAGCAGTAGATGATATTGATAATTACACAGTTACATACGTTCCTGGAAAAGGAAATCGTAAGTCAACAGACCTTATCGGTGGTCTTTCAAGTGGTTACTATATTACAAAGAAATGCTGGGATGATCCTGAAAAACGTGCAGCAGCTGTAGATTTCATTGAATACATGACAAGTGATGAAATGGTATCAAAATTTGCAGGAAGCTCAGCAACAGCATTAAAGAATGGTGCAACAGTTGACGCTGATTCAATGTCAAGTCTTGCAAATGCAGGTGTAGAATTATGTGCAGGAGCAACTGGAATTTCTCCAGCTGTACAGGATAGTTTATCAACAGCAGCAAAAGATCCTATTTTTGCAGGTATGGCAGATATTGTTCAGGGTAACACAAAAGTCGCAGCAGCTGTAGATGAAGCATTAACAATTAATTCTGGTGAATAAATTATTAAAATAATCAAGTAGAAATTAGAGCCGGAAGGAACAAAAACCTTCCGGCTTTAAAAAAATAAGGAGATATAATATGGGTGCAAAAATATACCAAAACAAAAAATATATTGCATTTTTCTTAATACCGGCATTTGTTTTTATGTTGATATTTCTTTACTACCCATTCATACAAAACATAATTAACAGTTTTCAACATATAAAGTATATGGGGACGGCAGCTGACAAATGGAATGCTCCGTTTTACAAAAATTATCTTGAAATTTTCAAGGATCCGAAAATGTTAATAGCCTTGAAAAATACAGGAATTATGATTATAGCAACAATTGTTGGAGAAGTAGGACTGGCTATTGTTCTTTCATTGTTAGTAAGCAATATAAAGAAAGGTGCAGGATTTTTCAGAGTAGTATATTTTTTCCCAATTGTTATTTCAGCAACAGCCCTTGGCTTATTGTTTAACTTAGTTTTCCTTTATGATAAAGGAATGATAAATCAGCTTCTACAGCTTATTGGTGTTTTGGATGCAGGTAAAAATGAATTGATTGACTGGAAGGCAACACATCCGATGTTTACAATGCTTGTTCCGGTTATATGGCAATATGTTGGATTTTATTTCATAATTTTACTTACGGGATTAAGCGGAATACCGGAAGATTTATATGAAGCAGCAGAAATTGATGGAGCTTCAAAGCTTCAGCAGGTTAGATATGTAACGCTTCCATTATTAAGAAATAGTATTTGTACATGCGTAGTATTAGCAGTAACAGGAGCTTTAAAAGTATTCGATTTACCATGGACAATGTTTGTAAATGGTATGTCAAATACATGGTTAACAGGAACATACATGTACTCAAAAGTATATGTAGATGTTGACTACAGTTCGGCAATAGCAGTTGTTATTGTAATAATAGGTGTAGTATTGTCAGTTGTAGTAAATCAAATATTTAAGACAAATGACGATTATGATGTATAGAAGGGAGAAAAGACATGAAGAAGAAAAATTTTAAAATATCTTTGGTATTTGTATATACAATTCTTATTGTTTGGGCTCTTACGACAATTTTCCCTCTGCTATGGTCCATCATGAATTCGTTTAAAAATAAAAAGGCAATATACAATAATTCATTTGCATTGCCTGTTGGTAAACTGTTCTCATTAGATAATTATAAAGCAGTATTTGCCAACTATGACATTTTGAATGCATACAGGAACAGTTTTATTATATCTGGTACTGTTGCAGTAGTTGTTATTCTATTCTCCGGAATGGCAGCTTATATATTAACGAGGTATAAGTTCCCGGGCAAGGGAATTTTGGATGCCTTACTTTATGCAGGAATGATGTTCCCTATCTACTCCACCATCATTCCTGTATTAAGAATGATGACAGGTTGGGGAATTGTAAACACACCACATGTTTCATTAAATTTGTTATCAGTTATACTTCCGCAGATTGCAGGAAATATGTCATTTGCTATAATAGTACTCAGAAGTTACATGAGAGGGCTTCCGGTGGAACTGGAAGAGGCAGCGTATATGGAAGGCTGTAATATATTCCAGATTTATTTTAGAATAATCATGCCGCTATCAAAGCCATCATTTGTAACAGTTGGAATTTTTAGTTTCCTTTGGAGCTACAATGATTTGTTTACTCAGATGTTCTTCCTTAGAACAAAAGATAACTGGGCAATTACAATTCTTCTTAATAATATTGCTTCAAAAGAAGGTGTAAATTATGGTATGCTGTTCACATCAGTAACTTTGATTGTAATACCTATTTTAGTAGTATATATGGCATTACAGAAATACATTATTAAAGGTATGACAGTAGGTGCTGTTAAGGGATAATAAGGAGAGAGTTTTATGTATAAAGTAATTATCGTGGATGACGAGCCGATTATAGTAGAGGGGCTTAAATTAGGAATTGAATGGGCAAATTGGAATTGTGAAATTGCTGGTACAGCCAGCAATGGATTAGCAGGTTTAGAACTTATGAGAAAAATAAAACCTGACATTTTAATTTCAGATATATCAATGAATAATATGGACGGACTTGCAATGGTTGCAGCAATTAAGTCTGAGTATCCCGATATTGAAGTGTGTTTATTGACAGGATTTAGAAATTTTGAATATGCACAGCAGGCTATAAAGCTTGGAGTGACAAGATTTTTATTAAAACCGTCAAAGATAGATGAGTTAGAAGAAGCAATAAGTGCAATGACTAACAATCTTAAGCAGAAGGGAAATGATAGCAGCAATGCAGAAATTGATTCTATATGGAGCCGTTCAGATGAAGAAGAGAATTATATATATGAAACATTTATAAAAAATCATCCTGAATGTGATACTCCTGAAAAGGATAGATTAAAATGTACTGATGCTAACAATTTTATACTTAAAAACGCATTGAAATTTATATATGAACATTACAAATTGAAATTAAGTCTTTTAGATGTGGCTGAACAATGTTTTATAAGTAGCTGGCATTTAAGTAAGTTACTTAATCAGTACACAGGAAGAGGATTTTTTGAAATAGTTAACACAATAAGAATAGATAAGGCGAAAGATTTGTTAGAGAATAAAAATTATAAGATTCAGGATGTATCTGAACGCGTAGGTTTTCAGGATGTAACACACTTTTGCCGTATATTCAAAAGTTATGTAGGAAAATCTCCATCGGATTACAGAAATTATGGAGGGAAAGGAAAATAAATGCGTGTTATAGAAACACAGGATTATTATCATATGAGCAGAACTGCAGCAAATATTATTTCAGCTCAGATAATAATTAAGCCAAATAGTGTCATTGGGTTGGCAACGGGTTCTACACCAATAGGAACTTACGAACAGTTGATTCGCTGGTACGAGAAAGGTGATTTAGACTTTTCTAATGTTACTACAATTAATTTAGATGAATATAAAGGAATTGCTCCTGATAATGAACAGAGTTATAGATATTTTATGAACAAGCATTTGTTTGATCGTATCAATATTGATAAAAAGAATACATATGTGCCTGATGGTTTGGAAATGGATTCTGATAAAGCATGCTCAGATTATAATAGAATAATAAGAGAATCAGGAGGGGTTGATTTACAACTTTTAGGTCTTGGAAATAATGGACATATCGGATTTAACGAACCAGGTGAAGCATTTGAAAAAGAAACTCATTGCGTTAAATTGACAGAAAGTACTGTTAAGGCAAATTCAAGATTCTTTGATACTATCGATGAAGTACCTAAGGAAGCTTATACAATGGGAATTAAAGCCATAATGCAGGCTAAAAAGATTGTTGTTGTAGTAAGTGGTGAAGGTAAGGCAGAGATAGCTAAAAAAGCCTTCTTTGGACCGGTAACTCCAAAAGTACCGGCATCAGTATTACAGTTACATAACGATGTAACAGTAATTATGTGTAAATAAGTAGAATACTAAAACAAGTAAAAGCAATTACTAAAATAACTTTATTTAAACTTTCGGTTAAATTTCGTATTTTGGTAATTGCTTTGTGTTAATAAAGGATTAATTTTATAGAAAAGCAAAAGTGAGGGTTTTATGGAAATTATAAAGAATGGTAAGGTTTTTACAAAGAATTTTACATTTGAAAAGGCAGATATAATATTAGATAAAGGTGAAATTAAGGATATTATATATTTTGGAAATAATGGTGACAGTACAAATAATTCAAGTGATATTAGTGGTAGTACAGATGCAAATAACAATAAATCAGATAATAATTACACTAGAATTATCGATGCTAATGGCTTAATGGTAATTCCGGGGCTTGTAGACATCCATTTTCACGGATGTGTTGGCAGTGATTTTTGTGATGCAACACTTGAAGCTGTAGAAAAAATGGCAGAATATGAAAAAGAGCATGGAATAGCTGCCATTTGTCCGGCAACAATGACATTGCCAAAACAACGTCTTATGGAAATTTGCAGAAATGCAAAAGAATATAAGGATATTCAAATGAATACTAAGTCTTTGGAAAAAAATAATGAACAGGTAAATACTTCAGAAAAATTAAAGGCAAAGCTCGTAGGGATAAATCTTGAAGGCCCATTTATATCTCCGGACAGGGTAGGAGCTCAGAATCCTGAATATGTTCAGAAACCGGACGCAGAGATGTTACAAGAACTTATTGACGAATCAGGTAATATGGTAAAGCTTGTAACAATAGCACCTGAAAGAGAAGGCGCTATAGAGTGTATTTCAAAATTACACGATAAAGTCAGATTCTCAGTAGGACATACAATGGCAAATTATGATGAAGCAACATTGGCATATGAAAGCGGAGCAAAACATGCAACACATTTATATAATGCAATGACAGGATTAAATCATAGAAATCCGGGCGTTGTAGGTGCAGCAAGGGATGCCAAAAATGTTACAGCAGAATTGATTTGCGATGGAGTACATATTCATCCTTCAGTTGTAAGAGCAACATTTTCAATGTTTGGAAGCGACAGAGTAATACTTATAAGTGATAGCATGAGAGCTTGTGGAATGCCTGATGGTGAATCAGAGTTAGGTGGCCAGGTTGTTATAAAGAAAGGAAATGAGGCAAGACTTGTTACAGGAGAATTGGCAGGAAGCGTAACAAATGTTTACGACTGTATGGTTAAGGCCATAGAATTTGGAATCCCTATAGCAGATGCGATTAAAACAGCAACTTATAATCCGGCAAAGGCAATAGGAATTCTTGATGAATTTGGAACTATAGAAATAGGCAAAAAACCGGGATTTGTATTGGTTAATGAAGACTTTTCAATAAATCAGGTTTTATAATAAGTATAATAAGAACTCTTCACAAACTGTATGTACCTTCTTTGCCGGACAAAAATGTCCGGAATTCTAGGTACATATCAGTTGAACAAGTTAACACAAGTCTGAAAAATTATTGATTTCATGATATAAGCGCGAAATAGGAAGACCTACTACGTTGTTGTAATCACCATTTATTTTCTCAATATGAATTGCAAAAGGTCCCTGAATTCCATATGCTCCGGCTTTATCAAAAGAATCTTTTGTATTAATATAACTGTTTATTTCATCGTCAGTCATAGGGCATACATGTACATCTGTTTTTTCATAAAAAGATTTAACTTTCGGAGATGAATTTCCGGATGTGTAATGAAGTAAGGTTACGCCTGTATAAACCTGATGCGTTTTATTCTGTAATTTCTTTAACATACGAAATGCATCATCATAATCAGATGGTTTTCCCATGATTTCATCATCGCAAAAGACGACAGTATCAGCTCCAATAATTAAAGTGTCGTTCTCCAATAAAGAAAGGGAATTTGCAACGCCAAAAGCTTTGACAGATGAAAGTTCCATGGAAACGTCAAAAGGAGCAGTTTTAGTTGTGATTTCAGGAGTGTCAGAAGTAACAATTTTAAAGTCATACCCTGCCTGCTTCATTAGTTCCATACGTCTTGGCGATTTAGATGCCAAAATAATATCTGTATTTGTAATATTCATATCAATTAATTCTCCTAAATATTTAAATTCATAATAGAGTATACAACAAAATAGTGTAAATAAATATAGTTATATGTTAACATCATAGTGTAATCAAAACTTACAAAAATGTTAATAAAATTTAATTATGGAGAGAAACATATGAATAAGTTTAAGGGATATCTTATTTGCACGGATTGCGATGGAACATTGACAGACAATGAAGGAAAAGTATCAGATGCAAATGCAGAGGCTATTAAATATTTTGAAAAAGAGGGTGGATTATTTACATTAGCTACAGGCAGATTTCCTCATTTCGCAAATAATTTTAAAGATAAATTTAAGGTTAATGCACCAATAGTATCCTTAAATGGTGCGGTACTCTATGATATTAACGCAGAGAAAATGTTAAATTCATGGAAAATGGAGAAAGAGCGTTTTGCTAAAGTTTTAAGATATGTAAATGAAGAATGGCCACAAATATGGGAAATATGGACAAGTGGAAACATATATGAAAGTGTAGGTTATAAGCCGGCAGAACATAAGTATGATGAAAATAGTTTGGAAGAATATATAACAAAGCTTCCGGATTATTTATATAAAAATCTGTTTATTCAACCTGCTGATGTAACAAAAAAATTGCAGGAGCAGTTAAAAATAAGATTTGGGGATAAATTCAGATTTGATTTAAGCTGGCCCGAAGGAATAGAAATGCAGTCGATAGACAGTGGAAAAGGAATTGCAATAAAATATTTGAAAGAACATTTAGGAAAAGAAAATGGAAATACTATTCATACTACAATCGGAATTGGAGATAATGAAAATGATATAAATATGATTGAATGTTCTGATATTGGATATGCAGTAGGTAATGCAGTAAAAGAATTGAAAGAAAAGGCTGACAGAATTACAGTTGCAAACACTGAGGATGCTATAGCAAAGATAATTTCACAACTTTAAATAACATTAAAATTTTTATTGAAAAAAGTATGTGTATTCGTTATTATGGACTATGGATATGTAAATTATATGTAAAAATCAAGGAAAAAATAAGAAAAAATGAAGTAAAATATCTATTTTCCATAGGAAACAAAATGGACAAAGTTCATTATATATAAGTGTTTCCGACGATTAGCCACCGACCAAAGGGAGGGGGCAATACATAGTGTGCAAGGAGAAAGTAATTATGGACTATGTACTTTTAGTATTAGAGTTACTTGGTGGCGTAGGACTGTTTTTGTATGGAATGAGTCTTATGGGTTCATCTCTTGAAAAGTTAGCAGGTGGAAGTCTTGAAAAGATTTTGGAAAAGCTGACAACAGGAAAGAGCAAAAGAACAGGACAGATTAAAGGTTGGGGCCTTGGAACAGGGGTAACTGCCATTATTCAGAGCTCAGCGGCAACTACACTTATGCTTATCGGATTTGTAAATGCCGGAATTATGAAATTAGGACAGGCTATTCCGGTAGTATTTGGTGCCAATGTTGGTAGTACAGCGACAGCTATTATTTTAAGTTTAGGAGATGTTGGTGATAATCTTTTAATTTTAAAATTAGTTAAGCCTAAATATTTAGCATGCGTGTTATTGGTTGTAGGTGCTTTTATTATTCTTTTCTCTAAGAAAAAGAAATTAAAAGATACAGCGGGAATTTTAGTTGGTCTTGGCATACTTTTTACAGGTATGACAACAATGGAATCTGTGTTTAGCAGTAATGCACAGATTACAGCAGCTATTGAGCATATGTTTGGAACAATAAGTAATCCATTACTTGCATTTTTAATAGGTATGGTACTTACGGCAATTATTCAGAGCTCATCTGCTTCAGTAGGTATTTTACAGGCACTTTCCGCTACAGGAGTAGTAACATATGGAACTGCAATTCCTATTATTATCGGTCAGAACATTGGTAAATGTGTTGCTATTATTTTAGGTGGAATCGGTGCAAATAAAAAAGCAAAAAGAGTTTCTCTTAGCTATTTATTGTTTAATATTATAGGTGCATTTTCATTTATGGTTATATTCTGTGTATGTAAAGAAGCATTTGGTTTAGCAATATTTGGAGAAACTGTAAACAGAAGTAAGATTGCTATTATCCATGTAGGATTTAACCTTGTTACAAGTTTAGTTTTACTTCCATTTGCAGATAAAGTAGGTGATTTGACAGGAAAGATTGTTGGAAATGAAGAAGAGTCTCTTATGGATAAAGAACTTGGAACACTTGATCCAATGTTATTAAAAACACCTACAGTAGCTTTAAAGCAGAGTAAAGAAGTTATGTGGGCAATGACGGATGCAATATCAAATAACTATAAGATTGCATGCGAGCTCATTAAACATTTTGATATTAAGTTATTAGATGAAGCAAGAAAAAATGAAGACTTTATTGATAAATGTGAAAGCGTTTTAAGTTCATACATTTTAAAGATAGATGCAAAACAGCTTCATGGAGATGGAAAAAGAGTCGTATCTGAATTATTAAATTCAGTTGGAGATTTGGAAAGAATAGGTGATCACTGTATAAATATTTCATTCCTTATGGAAGAAATGAATGAAAGAAAAGCTCATTTTTCTGATAAGGGGTTAAAAGAAGTTGAGGTCTTAGTAGATGCAATAGAATCTATTATTAATACAACATTCCAGGCATTTAAAGAAGATGATGAAATATCAGTTATCAGAGTAGAGCCAATGGTTAAGATAATTTCAAGATTAAAAAATATGATAAAAGACAATCATATTTCAAGATTGGAAAACGGACAATGTAGCATAGAAGCAGGTATTACTTTATTAGATTTACTTACTAATTTTGAGAGAATTGCCAGCCACTGTGAAAATATAGCTTTGCATATTACTAAGAGGGTAAATAAAGAATTGCATTTAGATGATATGCATGGACATATGATGGACAAACATAGTGAGGAATATAAGGGACTTTACTTATATTACAAGTCTCAGTATGTAGATAAAATTGAAAATGAATAATAATATTGACATATGGTATGGATGATGTTTAAATTAAACTATCTGTACTAAGGGGTGGTATTTATGTCAAAGAAAAAAAGTATAATTATAGTAGGAATTGTGGCAGTTATTTTAGCAGTAGTTTTGATTGTTGTGTTACATCCTTCAGGCACCGGAAAAGATGCTGAGAATAAGATGGAAGTGACAACAACTAATTATCAGACAGATGAGGCAGATGACAACAATTCAATGGATAACGAATCAGCTGAAGGCGAAACGAATTATTGGGATTCAGTAGACATGATAGAAGATGGCAATGCAGCTGATAACGAAGGTAATAACGAAAATACAGCAGATGAACAGGTAAGTGGCGACTCAGAAGAATATCCGGGACAGGATGATGGATGGTCACCAATTGTACCGGCTGATGATGTAAATTAAATTATTTTAGTTAATTGTGGGGATATACGGGGTGAAAAATAAATTATGATTTGAAGGAAAAATTAATTAGGCCTCAGTGTATTTAAGAAAATTATATTTATGGTTTTATAAGTGAATTTTCTGATACCAACAGAGAAGATGATGAAGAACTGATTGCGATAAAAAGATAAAAAAGATGAACACAAATAAGTTACGTTTAGTGATAACGAATTTGTGTTCATTTTTTATGTTTATCAAAAATTTTTCATATATTACTTAGAAGAATCTTCTATGAGTCTTGTGATAATATCATGGACTGTGTTGTATACAAATACAGCCATTTCTTCAGGTGGTGTAATGCAATCAGAAAAAATCCATGTTTTAAGCATTCCAATACAACCGCTTCTTAAAAACGAATAAACATATTCAGGGGCGATTGATTTGTTAAAACAATATATAAGATTAATCTGTTTTCTTACCTTACTTTCGATTACGTCTTCCATACGTTGTATAAAAAATGCATCGCCGTGATATCCCATTAAAGCTTTTAATGAATCTCTGTTTGCTTCAAAAACAGAAATCAGGTCAGTTACAAAACTGTAACTTTGAGCTCTCGATAATGAAGGATAGGAATCAAGTACCTTCTGAATCTGGGAAATAATGTCGTTTTCCATTTCTTGTAATAGGTCAAATATATCCGTATAATGCAGATAAAAAGTTGAACGGTTTATATTTGCAAGAACAACAAGATTTTTAATTGTAATATCATTAATATTCTGTTTTATCATCATTTGCGCAAGCGTTTTCTTCAAAGCTTCCCTTGTGCGCTGACTACGTTTATCTATTTTAATATTCATGCATAATATTAGTCATTACATATGGTATAATGGCCTTTCCTTTACTTGAAGTTATTTACAAAAATATTATAATAGAGGATAAGAAAAAAGACAACATGATGTCTATAAAAATAAGAAATATTTAAGAGGTCAAAAATGAAAAATAAAACAGTTGTAGTAGGGTTATCAGGGGGAGTTGACTCATCGGTTACGGCATATTTATTAAAGAAACAGGGTTACAATGTAATTGGCGTTACAATGCAGGTGTGGCAGAAAGATATTCCTGAAAGTGGAGAAACAGGAATAGCAGAAGTGGAAGACGCAAGGAAAGTGGCGGCGTATTTGGGTATTCCTCATTATGTGCTTAATTTTAATGAAGAATTTCATAAGAATGTTATAGAATATTTTGTTAAAACTTATAATGACGGAAAGACACCTAATCCTTGTGTGGTATGCAACAGATATGTAAAATGGCAGGCTTTAAGGGAAAAGGCAGGAAATTTAGGAGCGGATTATATTGCAACAGGTCATTATGCAAAGATAGAAAAATTAGAAAATGGAAGGTACGCAATTAAAAATTCAAAAACGGCAAAAAAAGACCAGACATATGCATTACATTTACTGACTCAGGAACAGTTAGAACATACAATTATGCCTCTTGGCAGCTATGAAAAAGATGAAGTGCGAAAGATTGCTGAAAGAGTAGGAATTCCTGTTGCACATAAAAAAGACAGTCAGGATATGTGCTTTATTCCCGATGGAAAATATGCAAATTTTATATACAAAGAAACAGGAAAAAGGGCAATACCGGGAGATATTGTGACAATGGATGGAGAAGTTGTTGGAAAACATAAAGGAATTATTTTTTATACAGTCGGACAGCGAAAAGGTTTGAAATTGCAAAATAAAAATATGTATGTTTGTGAAATCAATGCCAATAAGAATCAGATTGTGGTATGCGACAATGAATCCCTGTTTAAAAAGATAGTAGTTGCGCACAATGTTAATATGATGGCAAAGGAAAGTATTAGTGGAAAACAAAGAGCATTTGCGAAAATAAGATATAACCATGAAGGGGCAGACTGTACTGTGTGGATGGAAGATGAAAAATTGTATTGTGAATTTGACAAACCTCAAAGAGCAGTGACCCCGGGACAATCTTTAGTTGTATATCAGGATGGATATGTGCTTTGCGGAGGAGAAATTATTTCAGAATAAAATATGTTGGAATCAAAAGCACCAACTTTGATGTTTACGGATTGTTTCGTGCTACGCAGTCCAATAATCCTACCAAATATTCATAATAAGTAGACAGTAATTATGCAATATCTACTCATTGATACAAATTTGCGTATTTTTTTACAAAATATTTAAAAATAATGTTGACGGATTTTAAACATATGCGTATAATTGTAAGTTGAATAACCAACACTTAATGTGGATAGGTCTATCTCGACGAAGAGAGTTTTTATATATTTATGAGTTCATGATTAGTCGGAGTTATTCAAATTCAAAGAAAGGGATTGCTGTAGTGAAGAAGAAAGACTTTACAGAAAAACTGACAGAATTAGTAGAACTTGGCAAGAAGAATGGTGGAGTGGTTACAACTGCTGATGTTGATAACATGTTTCAGGGGATGCCACTTACAGGCGAACGTAAAGATGCTATTGCCGAGTATATAATTGAAAATGGATTGACAATTAAAACAGGTGATTCAGACGGAAAGTCAGAAACAAAGAAATTAACAAAGAAGACAAGTGTGAAAACTGATGTGGAAGCGGTAGATGATACTGATAATGAAGAGGTGGATAATGCAGAAGAAACTGCATCTGATGCAGAACCAACAGAAGCAGATTTGACACTTGCAGCAGAAGGCCCTATTGATTTAGAACCTACAGATGACGATTTTGAAGATGAAGAAGAAATTGTTGAATTAGATAATGTTGGTTTACTTGAAGGTGTCGGAACAGAAGACCCTGTTAGAATGTACTTAAAAGAAATAGGTACAGTTCCATTGTTAACTGCAGAAGAAGAACTTGAACTTGCCAAACGTAAATCAGAAGGCGATCCTGTTGCTAAAGACAAATTAATAGAAGCTAATTTACGTCTTGTTGTTAGTATTGCTAAGAGATACACAGGAAGAGGTATGAGTTTCCTTGATTTAGTACAGGAGGGCAATTTAGGACTCATAAAAGGTGTTGAAAAATTTGATTACGAAAAAGGATATAAGCTGAGTACATATGCTACATGGTGGATTAGACAGTCTGTAACAAGAGCACTTGCAGACCACGCAAGAACAATCCGTGTACCTGTTCATATGGTTGAGACAATTAACAGAATGTCAAAGATGCAGCGTAAATTAACTTTAGAGTTAGGTTACGAGCCATCAACTCAGGAATTAGCCAATGCATTAGATATAACAGAAGAAAAAGTTTTAGAGATAATGCAGATAGCAAGAGAGCCTGCATCATTAGAAACACCTATCGGTGAAGAAGATGATTCTAACTTAGGAGATTTTGTTGCAGACAACAATACAGTTACTCCGGAAGCTAACATTGAATCAGTTATGCTTAGAGAACACATTGATGTATTACTTGAAGATTTGAAAGAACGTGAAAAGGAAGTTATTATCTTAAGATTTGGCTTAAGAGACGGACATCCAAGAACTCTTGAAGAAGTTGGAAAGGAATTCAATGTTACAAGAGAGCGTATCAGACAGATTGAAGCTAAGGCATTAAGAAAGTTAAGAAATCCTGTTAGAAGTAAGAAGATTAAGGATTTCCTTAATAGTTAATAAATAAAAATTCTTCCGTGCATAAAGAAAAGCATTTTTGCATGGAAGAATTTTTTTATAAAAGGCTTTCTAAAGTAAACCAAATGGTTAAATTAGTTAAGACAAACTAAGTTAAGGCACATACTTAAAATAGAGAAAGTAAAAAAATAAAAAAATATGTATTTTTTACTTAATTTTACTTGATTTTGTCATAAAAATAGTTTATAAAATTAAGTAAATAAAAAAGTAAGCATAAAGGTACAAAGGCGTACTTCAGTGTTGCTATGCAACTGAGGCAGTCCTTTGTACCTTTTTTATATTCTAACTATCAGGAGGGATACGATGAATCAAAACGAATTATTTGAGAAAGCAAAAAAAGATGGCTTATACGATGAAAGATTTGAACATGATAACTGTGGTATTGGTGCAGTTGTAAACATTAAAGGTATCAAATCTCATGAAACAGTAGAAAATGCTTTAAAGATAGTAGAAAATCTTGAGCATAGAGCAGGTAAGGACGCAGAAGGAAAGACTGGTGACGGAGTTGGTATTTTGTTACAGATTTCACATAAGTTCTTTAAGAAAGCTACAAAGAATTTAGGATTTGACATTGGAAATGAAAGAGAATACGGAGTTGGAATGTTCTTTATGTCTCAGGACGAACTTGTCCGTAAGCGTGAAATGAAAATGCTTGAAATAATAGTTGAGAAAGAAGGACTTGAATTCTTAGGATGGAGAGAAGTACCAACACATCCTGAAATTTTAGGAACTAAGGCAGTTGAATGCATGCCATACATTATGCAGTGCTTCATAAAGAAACCTGAAGATGTAGAAAAAGGATTACCTTTTGATAGAAAATTATACATTGTAAGAAGAGTATTTTCACACAGCAGTGTTGGAACATATACAGTTTCAATGTCAAGTAGAACAATAGTATACAAAGGTATGTTCTTAGTTGGAGAACTTAGAATGTTTTTTGATGATTTACAGAGTAAAGATTTTGAATCAGCTATAGCAATGGTTCATTCAAGATTCTCAACTAACACAAATCCAAGTTGGAAGAGAGCTCATCCAAATAGATTTATTGTTCATAATGGAGAAATAAATACAATTCGTGGAAATGCAGATAACATGCTTGCAAGAGAAGAATCAATGGATAGTGAATATATGAAAAATTCTATTCAGAAAGTTATGCCTGTAGTAGATACAAATGGTTCTGACTCAGCAATGCTTGATAATACATTAGAATTCTTAGTAATGAATGGAGTAGATTTGCCTCTTGCAGTAATGATGTGTATTCCTGAACCATGGGAAAATAACAACACAATTTCACAGAGCAAAAAAGACTTCTATCAGTATTATGCAACAATGATGGAACCATGGGATGGACCGGCATCTATCCTTTTCTCAGATGGAGATTACATGGGAGCAATCCTTGATAGAAACGGACTAAGACCATCAAGATATTATATTACAGATGATGACCAGTTGATTCTTTCATCAGAAGTAGGTGTCCTTGAAATTGACCCTGCAAAAATAGTAGTAAAAGATAGACTTCGTCCGGGACGTATGCTTCTTGTAGATACTGTAAATGGAAAATTAATTGATGATGATGAATTAAAAGAAGAATATGCAACAAGAAAACCATATGGTGAATGGTTAAATAACAATCTTGTATATTTGAAAGATATAAAGATTCCAAATAAAAAAGTTGAATCATATACAAAGGAAGAAAGACAGAGATTACAGAAAAACTTTGGATACACTTATGAAGATTTAAAGAAGATAATTCCAATGGCAAATAACGGAGCAGAAGGAATTAGTGCAATGGGTAAAGATACACCAATAGCAGTACTTAGTGAAGCAAAGAATCCATTATACAATTACTTTAAACAGCTATTTGCTCAGGTAACAAATCCACCTATTGATGCAATTAGAGAAGAAATAGTTACATCAACTTCTGTTTATATAGGTAAAGACGGAAATATCTTAGAAGAAAAACCTGAAAACTGTAAGGTATTAAAAATTCATAATCCAATTCTTACAAGTACAGATTTACTTAAGATTGAAAATATGAATGTAGATGGATTTAAGGCTGCAAAGGTGCCAATCATATATTACAAAGGAATTGCATTAGAGAAAGCTATTGAACAGGTATTCGTAGATGTAGATAAAGCGCATAAGGATGGAGCAAATATCATAATACTTTCAGACAGAGGTGTAGATGAATATCATGTACAGATACCGGCACTTTTAGCTGTGTCAGCAGTACATCAGCATCTTGTAAAGACAAAGAAAAGAACAACTCTTTCACTTATTCTTGAAAGTGGTGAACCAAGAGACGTACATCATTTTGCAACATTACTTGGATATGGCGCAAGTGCAATTAATCCTTATTTAGCACATGATACAATCAAACAGATGGTTGATGAAAATATGATTGATAAAGACCCATACGCAGCAATTGATGATTATAACGATGCGATACTTCATGGAATAGTTAAGATAGCATCTAAGATGGGTATTTCAACAATTCAGTCATATCAGGGATCACAGATTTTTGAAGCAATCGGAATTAGTAGTGAAGTAATTGATAAATATTTTACAGGAACTGTAAGCAGAGTAGAAGGTATCACAATGCGTGATATTGAAGAAAATGTTGAAGAACTTCATTCAAAAGCATTTGATCCATTAGGACTTGATGTCGACCTTACTCTTGAAAGTTCAGGCTCTCATAAATTAAGAAGTGGAAAAGAAGAACATAAATATAATCCACAGACAATTCATACTCTTCAAATGGCAACATGGACAGGAAACTATGATTTATTTAAACAGTATACGCATATGATTGACGAGGAAATGAGTCCGGTACATTTAAGAGGATTAATTGACTTTAAATTTCCTGAAAATGGTGGAATCCCAATTGATGAAGTAGAAAGTGTTGATTCAATTGTTAAGAGATTTAAGACAGGAGCAATGTCATATGGTTCAATTTCTCAGGAAGCACATGAAACAATGGCAATTGCAATGAATATGATTGGTGGAAAATCAAATTCAGGTGAAGGTGGAGAAGCTCCTGAACGTTTAGTTGTTGGAAAAGACGGACTTAACAAATGTTCAAAGATTAAGCAGGTTGCTTCAGGACGTTTTGGTGTTACATCAAGATATCTTGTAAGTGCAGAAGAAATTCAGATTAAAATGGCACAGGGTGCTAAACCTGGTGAAGGTGGACACTTGCCTGGAAAGAAAGTTTATCCTTGGATTGCAAAAACAAGATATTCAACACCGGGTGTAAGCTTAATTTCACCACCACCTCATCATGATATTTATTCAATTGAGGATTTGGCACAGTTGATTTATGATTTGAAAAATGCAAACAGAGATTCAAGAATTTCAGTTAAATTAGTTTCGGAAGCAGGTGTTGGCACTGTAGCAGCAGGTGTTGCAAAAGCAGGTGCACAGGTAATTCTTATTTCAGGATTTGATGGAGGTACAGGTGCAGCTCCGGGTAACTCAATTTACAATGCAGGGCTTCCTTGGGAACTTGGATTAGCAGAAGCACATCAGACATTGATTGCAAATGGTCTTAGAAATAAAGTTATTGTTGAAACAGATGGTAAGTTAATGAGCGGACGTGATGTAGCAATTGCTGCAATGCTTGGTGCAGAGGAATATGGATTTGCGACAGCTCCATTAGTAACAATGGGATGCGTAATGATGAGAGTATGTAACCTTGATACATGTCCTGTTGGTGTGGCAACACAGAATCCTGAACTTAGAAAGAGATTCAAAGGAAAACCTGAATATGTTGTTAACTTTATGAAATTTATAGCTCAGGAACTGCGAGAATACATGGCAAAACTTGGCGTTAGAACAGTAGATGAATTAGTTGGTAGAGCTGATTTATTAAAGGTAAAAGAAAATGTTACAGCAGGTCATGCACCTGAAGTAAATCTTGATAAGATAATCAATGCTGATTTTGCAAATGAAAGAGTTCAGTACAACAAGAAAAATGTATATGACTTTAAGTTAGACCAGACAAAAGACGTAACTGTATTATTGAAAAAATTAGGCAAGGCTTTAGATGCTAAAAAGGCAGCAAGTGTTGAAGTTGATGTAAATAACTTAGACAGATCATTTGGTACAATATTTGGCTCAGAAATTACAAAGAAATATAACGATACATTAGATGACGATATGTATGTTGTAAAATGTAACGGTGCCGGCGGACAGAGCTTTGGTGCATTTATTCCTAAGGGATTAACTATAGAACTTACAGGTGATAGCAATGATTATCTTGGTAAAGGTTTATCAGGTGGAAAGATTGTTGTTAAACCACCTAAGGAATCTAAGTTTAAACAGGATGAAAATATCATTATCGGTAATGTTGCTTTATATGGTGCTACAAGTGGAAGTGCATATATAAACGGTGTAGCAGGAGAACGTTTCTGTGTAAGAAATTCAGGTGCTACAGCAGTTGTAGAAGGTGTTGGAGAACACGGATGTGAATACATGACAGGCGGACGTGTAGTAATTATCGGTAAAGTAGGTAAGAACTTCGCAGCAGGTATGAGCGGCGGTGTTGCTTATGTACTTGATGAAAACAACGATTTATATATGAAAACAAATAAAGAGTTAGTATCTACAGAAGAGTTGTCAAATAAATATGATGTTCAGGAATTAAAGAAAACGCTTGAAGAACATGTTAAATATACAAACTCAGTACGAGGAAAAGAAATACTTGAAAACTTTGAAGAATATCTTCCAAAATTCAAGAAAATCATTCCTTACGATTATAAGAAGATATTAAATGCCATTGCAAAAATGGAAGAAAAAGGATTAAATCCGGAACAGGCACAAATCGAAGCATTTTATGCGGCAACAAGATAGGACAAGCAATAAATAATTACTACGCCGGCAGGACGTTTACGTACTGCCGAAGGAAGTAATTATTTATTATTTGCGTAGCAAAGCGAGTGAGATGAAGCAGCAAAGGCTGTGAAATCGAACTGCTTGTCCTATCTTATGAAATGATAGGAAAGCAAAGCGAGTGAGATGAAGCAGCGAAGGCTGCGTAATCGAACTGCATGTCCTAATGGAAGAAATTTAAATGAAGAGGAGAAAGAAAAATGGGAAAACCAACAGGATTTTTAGAATATGAGCGTGAAGATGCACCGGCTTATTCACCAAAAGAAAGAATAAAAAACTTTAATGAATTTCACGAACCATTATCATTTGAAAAACAAAGATGCCAGGCTGCAAGATGTATGGATTGCGGAGTTCCATTTTGTCAGTCAGGTAAAATGTTAGCAGGCATGGCATCAGGTTGTCCTCTAAATAACCTTATACCTGAGTGGAATGACCTTTTATATCATGGAAATATGGAACAGGCTTATAATCGTTTACACAAGACAAACAATTTTCCTGAATTTACATCAAGAGTATGTCCTGCTTTATGTGAAAAGGCATGTACCTGTGGATTGAATGGAAATCCGGTTTCATGTAGAGCAAATGAAAATACAATTATTGAAAATGCATATGCTAAGGGCTTTGCGGCAGCAAAAGCTCCATCAATGAGAACAGGAAAAAAGGTTGCGGTTATCGGTTCAGGCCCTTCGGGACTTGCAGCAGCCGACCAGCTTAATAAACGTGGACATAATGTTACAGTATTTGAACGTGCAGACAGAGTTGGTGGATTACTTATGTACGGAATTCCAAATATGAAACTTGAAAAGCATATTATTGATAGAAAAATCAATATTATGAAAGAAGAAGGCGTTGAATTTGTAACAGGTAAAGATATTGGAAAAGATATAAAGGCAGATATGATATTAAAAGAATATGACAGGGTAATTCTTGCATGTGGAGCTACAAATCCAAGAGATATTAAGGCTACAGGAAGAGATGCAAATGGAATTTATTTTGCAGTAGATTTCTTGAAATCAACAACAAAGAGTTTGCTTGATAACGGACTTAAAGAAGGAACCTTTATTTCTGCAAAAGGTAAAGATGTAATTGTCATCGGTGGTGGTGATACAGGAAATGACTGTGTAGGTACATGTATCCGTCACGGAGCAAAAAGTGTATTACAGTTAGAAATGATGCCAAAAGCACCTGATGAAAGAGCAGCAAATAACCCATGGCCTGAATGGCCAAAAGTCTGCAAGACAGATTATGGTCAGGAAGAAGCAATTGCTGTATTTGGACATGACCCAAGAGTTTACCAGACAACAGTTAAAGAATTCAAGAAAGACAAAAATGGAAATCTTGAAAAAGTTGTTTTAGTTAAATTAGAGTCAAAGAAAGATGAAAAGACGGGAAGATTTAACATGGTAGAAATACCGGGAAGTGAATATGAAGTAAAGGCTCAGCTCGTGTTAATAGCAGCAGGATTTCTCGGTAGTCAGGATTACGTAACAAAGGCATTTGGTGTTGCTGTAAATGAAAGAACAAATGTTAAGACAGCACCTGAAAGTTATCAGACAAATGTTGAAAAAGTATTTACTGCAGGAGATATGCATAGAGGCCAGTCATTAGTTGTATGGGCAATTCATGAAGGCCGTGAAGCAGCAAAGGCTGTTGATAAAAGTCTTATGGGATATACGAATTTATAAAAAAAAAGCGGCTTTTTAGTCGCTTTTGTTTTTTTAGGGTGTCGCAAATTGGATAATGTTGTTTCATAAATCAATTTGTGATAATATGTACATTATAAATAGTAACAAATATAATGGGGTGGATGAAAAACAACGATAAATAAAAGATAAAATTTTTTAATATAGTTCACTCAGAATTGTATTAAACAATTTTTTAGCAATAATGAGAGGGATATAATGTAAATGGAGACGTTTTATTTAATAGATTTTGAGAATGTTCATAATAATGGAATTGCAAATATTGATAATTTGTCAAATGAAGAACATGTACATATTTTTTCAACACAAAATGCATTAAACATTCGACCAGAAGTATTTTGGCTTAAAAGCGACATAAATGCTCATTTAGTACCGGTTAGAAATCAGTCATTGGATATGCATTTAGTTTCTTACCTTGGGTATATAATCGGAATTTATGGGAAGGAATGTAAATATGTTGTAGTAAGTAAGGACAAAGATTACGATAATATTATCGAATTTTGGAAAAAAGAAGGTTGTTCCCACATATGTCGTGAAATAGAGATTCCAAAAAAAGATTTAAATAGAGCTGAATTGGAGAATGAGTTAATAAAAAGAGGGACTAATACACAGAGATTGAACCATAAGATTAGTGAAGGGATGAACTGTAATTTTTCGGGGGAAGATAGGAGTGAATTAAATAATTTTGTACAACATGGTTTGGTAGAATTAGGATATATAGCAAATGATGCAAATAAAGTATGTAAATACGTAATTACACATTGCAATGATGAACAAATGCTAAATAAAATACATAATGATATAAAAAGAGAATTTGATGATTATTCTAAAGTATATCAGGATATAAAAATAGTTCTTGAAAAATTTGTTGAAATAAAAAATAAGTCGGAAACAAAAAGAGAAGCACAGGTACGTTCTTTTTTTGGACAAAATTTTAAGAAAAAAATATATGTTGACAATAAGGAAGAAATAATAGAAATAATGATAAATGCGAAAACAAGACAGGAGGTAAATAACAAATTGCTAAAATTGTATTCGGATAGTAATGTTGTTAAGCAAATCTATCATACAATGAAACCACTCATAAAGGAGCTACCTGGAAGATGATTGGCTTAAAATGAAAAAAATTTTTCACAAATGTTAATAAGAAATATTCAAGTTCACAAAAACTTAATGCAAGTTTACAAAGAGTTAAAGGAGGAAGTCTTGCACATCATTGTTTTTGTGGATATAATGAATAAGAATTTAGGGGAAGAGAAAATAACTTTTTTCTTCGGAAAGGAAATGACATGAGTGAAAATATAAATGAAAATATGACTGAGAAAGAGGCTAAGAAGGCAGAAGAACTGAAGAAGAAAGAGTTAGAGAGGGAAAAGTATCAGGAGCAATTGAATGATCCTAATTTAACTAAGAAAGAAAAGAAAAAGATAAAAAGAAAATTAGAAGAATTAGAACCTTTTGATTTGAAAAAAGAAATTTTCAGTTGGATTAGAATATTTATTGCAGCAGTTGTAATTGCATTTTTAGTAAATAATTTCGTAATAATTAATGCGAATGTACCAAGTGGCTCAATGGAAACAACAATTATGACTAAAGATAGAATGCTTGGTAACAGATTGGCATACAAAACAGGTGACATAAAGAGAGGAGATATTGTAATTTTTAAATTTCCGGATGATGAAAGTCAGTTATTTGTAAAGAGAGTAATCGGTTTGCCTGGTGATAAGGTTGTAATTAAAGAAGGAAAAATTTACATAAATGATTCAGAAGAACCGTTAGAAGAAGATTATTTACCAGAAGAATGGACAGTTGGAAATGATGCAAGCAATCTTCCTGATGGAAAGAACGAATACAATGTGCCGGAGGGAAGTTATTTCTTAATGGGTGATAACAGAAATATTTCAAATGATGCAAGATACTGGAATAACACTTATGTAAAGAAAGATAAAATAATTGCAAAAGCAATGTGCGTTTATTTCCCATTTAATCATATGCATGCTTTAGAATCAGCGGAATATAATTAGAAAAATACAGAAAAATAATAAAAAGAGTTTCGTATGTATCAGTTTAAAACAGATGTAAAATCTGAAAATTGAAAGTGATACAAATACGAAGCTCTTTTTATTCCTCAAAAAATGGGGAAAACTAAGCTTGCTTTCTTATTTTATTATAAATTAAGACAATAGTAATCAAGACTTGAATCGACAACAAATCCCATCGACTGATAAAGGCGGAATGCAGGTATATTACTTTTAGTAACGTGAAGAATTATTTTGTCAATATTTATTTCGTCTAAATAACCTAACAGACAGTTAATTAAGTGTGCACCAAGTCCAAGTCCGCGATATTTTTTTATAATTTCAACTTCACTTAAAATACAATAGGAATCATTTATTAAAGTTATTGAGCATGAACCGACAAAAAAATCGTCTTTAAAAAATGCACATTGTTGCGCACCTTTACCTGATTCTGTTATATCTATGTCAAATTCAGAAGGATAAATGATTAAATTTTTCAAATTTAAAGACATTTTACATTCTGTATCTGAGTATCTGAAATTATTTTTTCTCAAAACTTCAGCTGCATTTTTGCAATGAGCAGGAAGCGGAAATGAAAGATTGATATTTTTATATTCTTCTTTAACAGCAGTTAATAATTGAGAAAAAATTCCGTTGTTACGATAGGCAGGCAGAACAAAACCACATACATCAAAGTTTTGCCTGTCGATTCCGGAAAGACAAATAAATCCTAATATATTATTGCTGTCATCACTAAAATAAAAAAATCCCGGGTGACCAAATAAATAAGAGTCATCCTCCTCGTAAAAAAAGGAATATTTTTTCGAATCATTCTGACAACAAATGGATACAATATTTTTTAGTACATCCATATGGTCAGAACGGACAGTTTTTTCAATTGTTAAACCCATAAAAATCCTCCCAACAACTGTTTCCAATAAAACTATTGTATCACATTTTGGAGAATTTTAGAGATAAAATATTGGAAGTAATGGAGATTAAATATATTACAGATGTGGTCAAGTATGAATGTTTGTAGTAAAATATCAAATGGACTGATTAAAAATGAGAGGAAAGTAAAATGATACGTATTGGATCCCATGTTGGAATGAATGGTAAAGAAATGATGCTTGGTTCTGCAAAGGAAGCAGCTTCATATGGTGCAAATGTGTTTATGGCTTACACAGGTGCTCCGCAAAATACAAGAAGAAAAGAAATAAGTGAATTAAATATTGATAAAGCCTGGGAATATATGGATGAACATGGAATAGATGAAGTGGTAATTCACGCACCGTATATTATTAATCTGGCAAATACAGTTAAACCTGAAACTTATGAATTAGCTGTAGAGTTTCTCGCAAAAGAGATTGAAAGAGCACAGGCGATGAGGGCAAAAAGCATGGTACTTCATCCGGGTTCTCACGTTGGAGCAGGAGTAGACGTAGGAATTAACAAAATTATCGAAGGTTTAAATGAAGTACTTACGAGTGATACTAAGATAAATATTGCACTTGAAACAATGGCAGGAAAGGGCAGTGAAATCGGAAGAAATTTTGAAGAACTAGCAAGAATTTATGATGGCGTAAAATACAATGATAAATTAAGAGTGTGCTTTGATACATGCCATGTAAATGACAGCGGATATGATTTGGTAAATGATTTAAGTGCGACTTTAGAAAAATTTGATAAGACAATCGGAACAGACCAGATTGCGGTATTTCATATAAATGACAGCAAAAATGAACTTGGAGCAGGTAAAGACAGACATGAAAATATCGGCAAAGGTTATATTGGCTTTGAAACATTGCATGAAATAGTTCATTTGCCTGAATTTGAGAGCGTTCCTAAAATTTTGGAAACTCCATATATTAAAGATGAAAATGACAGTAAGAAATCATATCCTCCATACAAGGAAGAAATAGCGATGCTTCGCAAGTGATTTCATATTTTTATCATAAATAAGATTGATAATATGATGATAGGTAAATCAAAGGCAACTATGCATCTTACGATAACAGCCATTTATCATAAATGCTTAAATGATTACTAAGGAGACAAAATAATGAGTAATTTGATATACAGCCTCAACGCTACGGTTCCTGTATTTTTGGTAATTGTAGTAGGATATGTTTTGAAAAGAATTGGCTGGATAACACCTGAATTTATAAAGGTCGCAAATAAAATAAACTTTAAAGTTACATTGCCATGCCTTTTGGTACAGGATTTAATGAATACAGATTTTAGACAGGAATTTGATGGCAAATATATTTTGTATTGCATGATAGTGACATCACTATGCTTTTTCGCAACATGGGCGCTTGCAAAAGCTTTTCTAAAAGATAAAACTCTTGTTCCGGAATTAGTGCAGGGTTCATTTAGGGGAAGTGCGGCAGTGCTTGGAACGGCATTTGTATTAAATATGTATGGTGACACAGGAATGGTTCCGCTTATGATTATTGGGGCAGTTCCGCTTTATAACATATATTCTGTAATAGTGCTTACAATAGAAAGCCCAAGAAGAGAAGAAATTGAAGGCTCACCTGTCAAAAATACAATAAAAGGTATTGCTACAAATCCAATTATTATAGGTATTGTAGTAGGATTGCTACTTTCAATTTTCAGAGTAGATTTCCCACTTATGATAGATAATACTATTGGGAATATAGCAAAAATGGCAACACCTTTAGCTTTGCTTGCGATTGGCGGCTCATTTGAATTTTCAAATGCATTAAAGAAAATGGGACCGGCAGTTACAGGTTCAGCCATAAAACTTGTAATTATGGCTGCTGTATTTTTACCTGTTGCAGTGTGGCTTGGTTACAGAGATGCTAAGTTAATGGCGTTAGTAATAATGTTAGGTTCACCAACAACGCCAAGTTGTTACATAATGGCAAAAAATATGAAGTGTGATGGAACTCTTACAAGCAGTATGGTAGTAATAACTACTATGATGTCAGCATTTACAATAACATTAATTGTTTTTGTATTGCGTACATTAGGATATTTGTAGAAGAAAACACAATGAACAAAGTTTATTTTTATAAAGGTTTCTGATGATTAGCTGCCGACTTAAAGAAGAGGCAATACATATTTTAGGAGGAACAGAATATGAAGAGAATAGAGCAAAAAGTAGAAGATACATGGTGTCTTGAAGATATGTTTGAAAGTGATGATTTCTGGGAGGAGGAATTTGGAAGACTCCAGAGAATGATTTTTCAGTATGAAGATTTTGAAGGCACACTAGGAGAAAGTGCAGACAGTCTTCTTGAATATCTTAAATTCAATGATGAAACAAATTTGCTAATGGAGCGTTTATATGTTTATGCAAATATGAGATATCATCAGGATATGGCAAACAGCATGTATCAGGAATTTGCTGCCAGAGCACAGAAATTAATGGTGGAGATAAGTGGCGCAAGTGCATTTGCTGAACCTGAAATATTAGAAATAACAACAGAAAAAATAAATATATTTTTTAATGAAAATCCTGAACTTGAAACTTATAAGAGATACATTAGTGAAATTTTAAGAGGTAAAAATCATACTCTTGATAAAAAGACAGAGACAATCCTTGCAAAAAGCAGACAGATGGCAAATGCAGCGGAAAATATTTTTTCAATGTACAATGGAGCTGATATTAAATTCCCTTCAATTACAACGGAGGAAGGGGAAGAGATAGAAATTACCCACGGAAATTTTGTGCCATTGTTGGAAAGCACGGACAGAGAAGTGAGAAAAGCAGCATTTGAAGGTGTATATGAAACTTATGGTAAGATGAGAAATACATTGGCTGCTACATTTGCAGCAAATTTGGATCAGGCAAATTTTTATGCACAGGTTAGAAACTTTTCATCAGCAAGAGAAATGTATCTGTATGGAAGCAATATTCCTGAAAGTGTGTATGATAATTTAATAGAAACAGTTCACAAAAATATGGATAAGATGCATAAGTACGTATCTCTTAGAAAAAAGATTTTGGATGTTTCTGAACTTCATATGTATGATTTGTATACTCCGATTGCTAAGGCACCGGATACTAAATATTCATTTGAGGCAGCAAAGGATATCGTGTTAGAAGGCTTAGCTCCTATGGGAGAGGAATATATTAAAGTATTAGAAGAAGGATTTGACAACAGATGGATTGACGTGTATGAAAATGAAGGCAAAAGAAGTGGAGCTTATTCATGGGGTGCTTACGGAATACATCCATATGTTCTTATGAATTATCATGGAACATTAGATCATGTATTTACTTTGGCACATGAAATGGGACATGCTATACATTCTTATTATTCAGACGCAAATCAGCCGTATGTAAATGCCGGCTATAAGATTTTCGTGGCAGAAGTTGCATCAACATGTAACGAATCACTTCTTATACAGCATTTGCTTAAAATTACTGAAGATGAAGAAGAAAAAGCTTATTTGATAAACCATTTTCTTGAACAGTTTAAGGGAACATTATATAGACAGACAATGTTTGCTGAATTTGAAAAAATTGCCCATAGCATGGTACAAAATGGTGAGGGTGTAACAGCAGACAGACTTTGTGAAATATATTACAATCTTAATAAAGAATATTTTGGAGATGACATTGTAATAGATAAGGAAATTGAACTTGAATGGGCAAGGATTCCACATTTTTACAATCCATTTTATGTATATCAGTATGCGACAGGGTTATCAGCAGCAATTGCGTTATCAAAGCGTATAATAGAGGAAGGCAAGCCGGCTGTTGAGGATTACATGAAATTCCTTAAAGGTGGAAGCTCACAGGATCCAATTGAGTTGTTAAAGATAGCGGGTGTTGATATGACAAGTGCTAAACCAATTGAAACTGCTCTAGAGTTGTTTGGTAATTTATTAGATGAACTTCAGAAAATGACAGATTAGGAGATTTATGAACAAAGAAAAATTCAGATTAGACATGCAGGGCGCTATATTTGACCTGGATGGAACTTTATTTGACTCAATGTGGGTATGGAATCAGGTAGATTTAGATTTCTTAGGTAAAAGGGGATTTGAAGTGCCTGACGATTATACAAAAGCAATAGCACATATGGATGCACATCGCACTGCAAGATACACAATAGACCGATTTGGGTTAAATGAAGATATAGACGACATTGTAAATGAATGGTTTGAAATGGCAAAAGATAAATATGCTTATGATGTAATTTGCAAACAGGGAGCGTATGAATACGTTGAAAAATTGCACAATCAGGGCGTAAAGATAGCCATTGCCACTTCATCAGATAAAGTTTTATTTGAAAAGACATTAGAACGTACAGGCTTAAATAAATTCATAGATGCAGTTGTAATGGTAAAGGAAGTGAACAAAGGCAAATCCCATCCTGATGTGTATTTGGAGGCGGCCAGAAGGCTTGGCACAAATCCATGCGATACGGTTGTGTATGAAGATATACTTGCAGGAATTCTTGGAGCAAAAAAAGGCGGCTTTAAGACAGCAGCAGTATATGAGGAACGCTCAAAGGAAGATGAAAAAGAAATATTAAAAGAATGTGATTATTACATAGATAGTTTTATAAATTTTTTGTAAAATAGAATATGAAACTAATTTAAATAGTTAAAATAATGATTAAGAACAATAGCAATAGTAAAAATAGCAATAGTAAAATAGGAGGTAGAATATGAATCCGGCAGCATTGTTTAAAATAAAAGGAGCTTGGCAGAAGTTTTCAAATAATCACCCAAGATTAGTACCGTTTTTGAATGCAGCAAATGCAAAAGGAATAACACCTGACACTATAATTGAAGTTAAAATTACTTACCCTGACGGACAGGATTTAACTACAAATGTAAAGATAAAACAGGAAGATTTGGATTTGTTTGCACAGATAAGTGAAATGACGAGATAAGAATAAAAAAGTCGAAAAAGTTGAGAAAATTAAAAAATAGTTGACAACAGCTGAGTCTTATAGTATAGTAATTCTTGCATTTAATGCGCGCGAGTGGCTCAGTGGTGGAGCACCTCCTTGCCAAGGAGGGGGTCGCGGGTTCGATCCCCGTCTCGCGCTTTTATTTTTTAAGAGGTATCCAATGGATACCTCTTTTGTTATTTTGTTCCCACGACGTGTATCGAACCCGCGCGGGTTCGATGTCT
>NZ_FR878119.1:0-23909 GCF_000434315.1 Eubacterium sp. CAG:156
GAAACAACAAAGGCACCAGAAACAACAACTAAAACACCAGAAACAACAATTGATTCAGAATATCCACAGTGGAATAAAGATACAATTTACACAGGTGGAAACAGAGTTATATATAATGGAAAAGTATATCAGGCAAAATGGTGGACACTTGGAGATAATCCGGAAACATGTGGCCAGTGGGGTGTTTGGAAATATGTTGGTGATGCAACAGTAACACAGCCAACAACAAAGGCGCCAGAGACAACAACAAAGACAGTTGAGACAACAACTAAACAGGAAATAGTTTTAGATAAACCATTTGGATTAGTAGTAACTTCAACAGCAAATAACTCAATTACAGTTGTATGGGGCAGAGGCACAATTGATTTATATAATGTTTACATTGATGGAAAATTAGTATCAAATGCAGTAGCATGTGGCTCATACACATATACAGGTTATACAGCTGGAAGACATACAGTTGCGGTAACAACAACTTATAATGGAAAAGAGTCAGAAAAGACAGAAACTGTAGTAGATGTAAAAGGTCAGACAGAGACAACAACAAAGACAGTAGAGACAACAAAAGCACCTGAGACAGAAGCAACAACAGCTAAAAGTGAAGAAACAACTAAGGCTGCTTCAGGCTATCCTGAATGGGTAAATGGAAAAGTTTATGTAAAAGGTGATAAAGTGTCTTATAACGGAAATGTTTATGAAGCTCAGTGGTGGACAAATGGTGATAACCCTGAAACATGTGGCCAGTGGGGCGTTTGGAGATTGACAGACGGAACAACAACAAAACCGGCGGCAACAACAAAGCCTGTGGAAACAACAAAGACACCTGAAGTAACAACAAAAGCTCAGGAAGTAACAACATCAAAAGAAGAAGAAACAACTCAGGATAATAACTATACAGTTAACAAGAGTTTACCTGAACATATTGTTACAGGATATTGGCATAACTTTACAAATGGAGCTGCAAACTTAAAGTTAAGTGAAGTACCATCATACTATGATTTAATTTGTGTTTCATTTGCAGATTCAACATCAACACCTGGAGAAGTAACTTTTAGTGTAAATGGAGACTTAAGCAAGGCAGTTGGTGGATATACAGATGCACAGTTCATTCAGGATATTAAGACATTAAAGGAAAGAAATCAGCATGTAATTCTTTCTATTGGTGGTGCTGAAGGTACAATTTATATTACAAGTCAGGCAGCAGCAGATAATTTTGCAAACAGTTTAATTAAAGTAATTGAACAGTTTGGATTTGAAGGTGTAGACATTGACCTTGAAGGTGGAGCAGTAGCAGGAACGGAATATATTGCAGGAGCACTTAGAAAGGTTCATAACCATTTCGGCGACGAATTTATTATTACAATGGCACCTGAAACATATTATATGCAGAGTCCAACATCTAATTACTTTAAGTTAGCATTAGATATTAAAGATATTTTAACAGTAGTTAATATGCAGTATTACAATTCAGGTAGCATGGTTGGATACGGTGGAGGAGTTTATAGCTGTGGTTCAGTTGATTTCCTTACATCACTTGCAACATTGCTTATTGAAAACGGATTAAGACCAGATCAGGTCGGAATTGGTGTTCCATCCTCAGCACCGGCTGCAGGAAGTGGTCTTGTATCTACAAATACATTAACATCAGCTCTTAATTGTTTAACAAAAGGAATGGCAAGTGGTGGAAGCTTTATGCCGCCTAAGACATATCCTTCATTAAGAGGTGTAATGACATGGTCAATTAACTGGGATGCATCTAATGGATACGCTTGGGGAAGCGCAATGGATAAGGCAATAGATACATTACCAAAAACAAAATAAAGGTATTAAATGTAGCTGGGGAGCTATAAAATATTGGGGTTTAAAGTAAGCCGTTTAAGTGAGAAATCACTTAGACGGCTTTTTCGATTTTTATGGCTGATTTCTTAATGCTAATTAAAAAAAGAAAATATTGTACAAATCATGCTTTAAAAAGAAACCAGATAATAGATTTAATATGCCGATTATAAAAAGTAATAATTTAAAATAATGTTTATATAGAAAATTTGAAAAATATATAAAATATAATTGACTACATAACTAAAATGTGATATTATTCTGAGTACCGAACAAATAACATAATATATGTATAATAACATTGCACACAATATGTATCAAAAATTGAACGATGAAAAGAGTGTTGAATAAATAATAATTAGTAGTTATAAGGCTTTTATCATCGCACTTAGGAAGAAACATAGCTGTGTAGTTCTTACCCGAAGCGTATAATATGTGATTATTTGGAATAAAGTATAGGAGGTAAATTATGGACATTTTTTTACAGGAACATGGTAAAACAATTTTCATTGCAGTATGCATTTTGCTGTTAGTGGGTGTTGCTTATGTTGTGGGACCGATTATATCAGATGCGATTAAGGGAATTGTAAACAGTTATGCAGGTTCTGTAACTTTTAACAGTGTAGCAGGAAAGATTAGTTAATTATAGGCGAAAGGGGAATACAGTTGAGAAAATTGTCATTGCCGGATAGGGCATTTGGAAAGTTATTACCATTTATTTATGACGATAACATTACGGACATCAATTATAGTCGTGAATTATGGGTGAATGATTTAAATAAGGGAAGGTATAAGATTGAGGGATTTACGTTAGATGAATTGTTTATACAACAGTTTTATACAAAAATAAGTAATTTAATGAATGTTCAATTTAATCAAAACAATCCATTATTAGAAGCGGAAACTGAAAATTTAAGAATTTCGATTTTGCATGATTCAGTTACAAATACAGGAATCAGTATAAGTATTAGAAAAACTCCTGCTGTAAGAAGAATAAGCAGGGAAAGTATTTTAGAAAGTGATTATTGTCCGGAAGTATTGGATATTTTTATGGAAAACGCCATCAAGGCACACTGCACTGTGATTGTTGGAGGGTTACCGGGAGTGGGTAAAACAGAATATGTAAAATATTTAACAAGTTATATTCCGGACTATGAAAGGGTGTATACAATTGAGGATAATCTTGAATTAAGATATTCGTCAATTAATCCGCAGAAAGATTGTGTGGAAATTAAGGTAAGTGATAATTTTGGATATGCTGATGCACTAAAGGCAAGTAAACGACAATTACCAACATGGGTTTTGCTTGCGGAGGCAAGAGGAGAGGAAGTTAAGTATCTTTTGGAAAATATTTCGGCAGGAGTACATTGTATAACGACAATTCACTTGGATGATGCAGGTAAAATACCCGATCGCTTAAGAAACATGGGACAGTCAGTTTATGAAAATGATGTTTATTCGTTTATTGATATTGGAATACAATTGCAGTCGGTAGTAAAACAGGGAGAGAAAATTTCGAGAAAAATAACACAAATTATTTGTTTGTCAAGATATGAGGATAGAAATGAAAAGACAATGATATATGAAGATGGAAGAATATTATGTAGAAAACTTCCACCTGAATTGATGAGAAAATTCAGAATGGCAGGTATTACAGATCCTTTTAAGAAAAGTGAAAATTAGGAGATAAATGAAAAAAGTAAAATATTTTAGAAAATACATATGTATTATAGCTATAGTTGTAGGAATAGCATTTGCGTATAAGTTAGAACTTCCAATAGTGATTGCTATAGGTGTAATAACAACGTTACTTATGCCTATGCTATATAAAGAAGAAAAAAAGAAAAGCTATTATAAGAAAAAATTTGAAGACTTAATAAGCTATATGGAGCAGATGTGCTATTCGTTTAAGAAAAGTGGAAAAATCAGACCATCTCTTATAGATGCACAAAAAATAAGTGATGGTGAGATGAAGGAAATAATTGAAGAAGTTATTGTAAATATTGATTCTAAAATGAATGAAGATATTTATGAGCAGGCACTTAAAATTCTCGAAGAAGAATATTATTGTAAAAGACTTATTTCACTTCATGAATTTATTATAAAAATAGAAAAACAAGGTGGAGAATTTGAAGAATATATAAATATTATTCTTAGCGATATAAAAGAGTGGAGTGATAGAACGGAACTTTTTAGAAGAGATATAGATAGGATAAGAAGAAACGTTCTTATATCAATTGGAGCTACACTGTTAACATGTGGATTTATGGCTTATCTTATACCAAAAGAATATTCATTTACAGGAAATATAGTATATCAGATAAGTTCGATGATTATTATTTTGATAATGCTTGTCATTTATATTTTTGTTTATAAGAAACTAAATATTGACTGGTTGAAAGAGGAGAGTTTTCTTAATCCTGAAATGGTAGATAAGTATTATGACTTAATTATGAAAAGCCAGAATGAAAAAATAAAATTTATGGACAAGTTGTCAATTAATAAAGTCAAAAAGAGAATGAGACGGGAAATATCGAAAGTATTTCCTGATTGGTTAAGGCAGGTAGCGTTGAATTTGCAACAGCAGACAGTACAGTCTTCAATAGAAAATTCATATGATGATGCGCCATATATTTTAAAAAGACCAATACGACATTTATTAATTGATTTTGAAGAATATCCAATAGGGATAGAACCTTATGATAATTTTCTTCAAGAACTCGATATGCCTGAAATACAGTCATCATTAAAAATGTTTTATTGCATAAATGAGTTAAGTAAAGAAGAAACTTATAAGCAGACAAATGCAATTATAGATAGAAATAATAAGATGTTAAAGCAGGCGGAAGAAATGAAAAATAAAGACAGAATTGGATTAGCAGGGACTTTGTCAGCAGGACCAATGATGGTAGGAGTTGTAAAGATAATTATTGATATGGTGCTTATGATTTTAGTATTTACGTCCGCATTGGGAAATGTAATGAATGGAGGATGAAAATGAAATTATTATTATCTGAATTAGGTCAGACTTTGATTTATGGAATATTATTTTTATTCATTGTTGCGGGATTTTACCATGTGTTACAGCAGGTTACATAGTTTTATGAGAGTAAAAATAATATGAAAATAAGTTTTTGATTTATAAAAATAGTAAAAGTCGAACCTTATATTATAAAAAGAACAAATGGAAGAATAGAGTAATTTGGGATAAAAGGAAGGTAGAGAATGGAGAATTTATTAGAAGAACATGGCGAGATAATTATAAGTGGAATTATTTCGGTAATATTAATAATTTTGTCTATTGCAATTATGTATACTGCAGCGGGAATGAATGTAGATTTTTTTACAAAACTGGTAGGAGGATAACGCATGGAAGTATTTTTAAGCGAACATGGACAAACTATTCAATATGCGGTAATTGGTGTAATTATTGTTGCACTTATTAGCATTATAACAAATACAAGTATTAAAAAAATAATGCCTACATACAACTGTGAAGGAAGTAATACTAACAGAGAGTTTTCGGAAGAATACAAAAAGAAATGCCCTATTATTGTAGGTGACGATGTTATATATGTTACATATTTAGATAAAAGTTTTGATGTGACAAATCAAATTAGTGCAAGGGATTATGATGGAAAAGATATAACAGATAAATTGAAAATATATGGAGATGTAGATGTGTTTCACAGAGGTGTATATAACATTAAATGTATTGTAAGAGGTGAAAGTGGCATTAAAAGTATTAGGAATATGAATGTTGTAGTGGAATAAGCAATGGTAATACAGAGTGGCTTGGAAATAAAAAGTCAATGTTAAATTAGAGGAGGGAAAAGATGAAACTGGCAATAGAAATGTTTTCTATAGTTATAGTAGTAACAATAGCCTGTATAGTTTTTTCGTCGTATATAAGCACGGAAAATCAAAATGTAAAAGCGAGGGATTTTTATAATGTAGCAGTTAATCGTATAGAGGATAGTAATTGCGATGCACAAGTTATCAAACAATGTAAAGAAGAAGCCGGTGAAAAAGGATATATGTTGGTTACAGAAGATAATTCATTATCAGAAAATGAACTAAGTTGTTATGTTAGTATGGAATATAATATAACGTTTCCAATTTATCAAATGTTTGGAGAAAACAAGAGTAAAAAAGTTGTGATTGAGGGGTATGCAAGATGATTGGAAAATGGAGTGTAGTAATAGAAAAAAATATTTTGAAAGTATGCGTTGTGCTTGCTTTTTGCTGTATGGTTCTTTTGCAAAACAATGTTTATGGCGCGACTACAGAAAATGGAAGTAGAAGTAATCCGTATCTTGTGCAAACAGAAAGTAAATTAAAAAATATATTTAGCAATAACAAAAAAACAAGCGTAGTATATATTGCCATAGTTGGTAATATAAAAATTAAAGATGGAATAAAAGTAACTCAAGGAAGATATATGCTTTATTCATCAGGTGGTGAAAGAACTATTAGTAGAAGTAAAGACATAAGCGATGATGTAAATAAATCAGATAAATATTGTTTTAAAATCTCAGATGGAGCGGAAGTTCATTTTGGCGATGGAATGGGTGGATATAAGTTATATCTTGATGGAAAAAAGAATCAAATTTCTTTTGCAACAAAAGGGTTTATAAAAGTTGATGACAGTTCAACAGGAACGATTGGAAATGCATGTGTAGTAAAAAATGTTACTAATTATAATGGCGAGACGGAAGCAGGAGCGGTTAGAAGCACAGGAACATTGAATGTATATGGAATTATTCATGACTGTGATGGAGTAAAAGGCGGAGGAATTACCATTAAAGGCGGAGTGTGCAATATATGGCCCGGAGCACAAATATATAAATGTTTTACTCTAAGTCAGGGTGGTGGAGTATATGTTGGAAATTATTCAGAATTAAGGATATATGATGGTGAAATTTTTGAAAATGAAGCATTAGAAGAAGGCGGAGGAATTTACATAGGTGGTTCTTCGCATTTATTAATGACTGCCGGAATAATACATAATAACAAATCAGGTGAGGAAGGTGGAGGCATATTTGGAACAGGATTAGGAACAATTGTAAATATAAATGATGGATGGATATATGGCAATGATGCCGGAGCCAGTGCCGGAGGCGTATTCTCAGGATATCAGGCAGGTCTTATTCTTGGGTCAGGCAGTACTGCACCGACAATTAGTGGAAACGAATCAAGAGGAAGTGGTGGTGGAGTAAGATGTAATGGTGGTGTAGGGTATGGACATGGAGGATGCACCGTTATATATAATGCAAGGATTATAGGAAACAAATCAGGAAATTTAGGAGGAGGAGTAGCCTGCGGGGATGATTCAAAAATAACTATCGAAGCAGTAAATATATTTAGCAACTCAAGCGTTCATAATGCGGGAGGATTATCCATAGGGAAGAATGTTGAGGATATAAATGGCGGAGCCATAAAACTTTATAATAGCATAATAGGTGAAAATGGAGCTACTGATAAAGGTGGTGGAATATGTATGGATTCTTCTGTTTTGATTAGAAACACTTCAATAAATAACAATTCTTCACAAAACGGAGGAGGACTTTATATTGGTAATACAGCTACGGTTCATATGTGGATGGAAAGTTACATAAATAATAATTATGCCTATAATAATGGTGGCGGTGTATATATAGGTGAAAAGGCCGGCTTTTTATTAACAGATAATAACATATATCAAAATAATTGTGATAAAAACGGAACAGGTGTGTATGTAAGAGGAAAGTTTCAAATGTTTAGTATAGCAAGTGTAGATGAAAGTAATGAAGTATATCTTACCAGAAATACATACATATCAATAATAGACAGATTGTTAAAACCTAGCGGGTATGTTGCAGTTATAAGGACAACATTAACTGATGCGGGAACAATAATTGCACAGGTTGAATATAGTACAGATGCACAGAATGAATTATATTATGCAGGTGATGCAGTTGCAGAATCAAATAATCAAAATTGTGTAAAAAAGTTTTTGGTGCGAAATATTAGTGGAAACAAGCTTTTACGACCAACTAAATTTGTAAAAGCTTATGTGGATAATGAAATAATAATAAGTGAAAAATATGATGTTATATTTAATAAAAATACTTCTGAACAGGTTTCAGGAATGCCTGAAAATCAGATTAAATTTTGGCAGGAAGACATAATAATAAGCGGTGTTACAATCAGAAGAAATGGATATCATACAGTAGAAAATAAACATTGGAATTTTCAAAGTGACGGCAATGGAGAAACTATAAAACCCGGTGGAATATTGTATGTAAATGGAAATCAAATATTGTATGCCCAGTGGGAAAAAGAAAAGATTATAAATTTATTTATAAATGCTACGGATAGATATTACGTAGTTAATCAAAATATAAAACTGGATATGAATGAGTTAGTTAAGAAAGTAAAAGTTACTGATGATACATATTCAAATAAAAAATATCCTATATACATAAAAAACATAATTGATGTATCAGGTAAAAATTATTATGAAAGAGGAAAGAATAAAGAATGTGAAGATGTAAATAATTCAGATATTGTATTAACTGAGAAGTTTATGAACACAGAGTCTGTTGCAGCATTTATAGTGACGGTTTGTTCGAATGCCGGAGATGATAGTTCTTATGCAGAAAAGAAATTTGGTGTTTATATTATAAATAATAATGACTATAATCCTATGGTTAGATTTGTTTCAAAGGAATATATGGATACGTTAAATAAAAATTCTAAATGGAATCTTTCTATGCGGAACAGGCTAGAAGAAAGACTTAATAAAAAAGAAGGACAGGGAATGAAAAAGTATAAAATGTCAAAAGAAATGGTGAATGAAATTAAGAAAAACAGATGATGGCTAAATAATTACAGGAACCTTGGAGAGGGTATAAAAACTACTACTATAAAATTATGAGGAAAACAGATGAAGCAAATTTCAATAGTGATTGGATTAATTGTATCAGTTATGATTGTAAGTATGACTATTATGGCGTTAGAAGAAAATAGTTCAAGAGAAACAGAACTAAACAGAGCAGTCGCAGCGGCTGTAAAGCAGACAGTAAAAGCAAGTTGTGGTAAGAATAAAGAAATTAACAGTAATGACGATATGATAAATTTTTGTATGAATAATATTGCATATAATGTCAGTGGCACATCAGATTATGAAATAGAAGTCATGTCTGTTGATTACAAAGAAGGAATGTTGGATATAATAGTTACAGAAAAATATACAAATGTAGTGGGAAAAGAAAAAAAGATTACTATAAGAAAAGCTGCAATTTATGGATAAAATAAGTTGCAATAAAAGAGATAATAAACATTTTCTTTTTCAGAGTTGTAGAAATAGAAATGTTACAATGATATGATAATAACGAAAATAAATGACATTTTGTTAGGTTGAAAGGAATGTAGATAATATGAGAGATTATGTTATTGTAACAGATTCAGCAAGTGATTTGCCAAAAGAAATTTTAAAGGAATATGATATTCCTTGCCTCCCTTTATATTATAGTATAGACGGAGTGATATACGGAGATGAAAAAAACATTGAGCCGCATGAATTCTTTGAACTCATGAGAAAAGGTGCGATGCCTACAACGATGGGATGCAATCCGGAATATGCAACAGAGATGTTTAGAAGTATTTTGAATCAGGGAAAAGACATATTGCACATTGCTTTTTCATCTGCATTAAGTGTTAGTTATAATTCAGCACGAATTGCAGCAGAGGACTTAAAAGAAGAATTTCCGGATAGTAATATTGTTGTTATTGATTCAAAGGCTGCATCTTTAGGTCAGGGGCTTTTAGTATATAAAGCAGCAACTCTGAAAAAAGAAGGTAAAAGTTTAGAAGAAGTAAAGACCTGGATTGAAGAAAATTTAAATCATATGTGCCATTACTTTACTGTAGATGATTTATTCCATTTACATAGAGGTGGAAGAGTGTCAAAAACAACTGCAGTTGTAGGAACTTTAATACATGTAAAACCTGTACTTCATGTAACAAATGAAGGAGAATTAAAACCATTCCAGAATGTTCGTGGAAGAAAGAAAGCATTACAGAGTCTGGTTGATTCCATGAAAAAAGAAGGCGCAGGTTATGAAAATAAAGTAGCCTTTATTGTACATGGTGATTGTATAGAAGATGCCAATAAAGTAGCTGATAAAATAAAAGAAGAATGTGGAGTAGAAAAAGTAATCATAGGAATGCTAAGTCCTACGATTGGAACTCATGCAGGACCAGGAACAGTTGGTTTGTTCTTTATAGGAGAAAATAAATAAAAAATTTATTAATTGAAGTGATACCAAGATAAATACAGAGATGAAAATTACAAAAAGAATCTGTACCAGATTTTATGACTTTGGTATTGCATATATATTGTATACTATACACTAACAGCCAGGCTTCCAAAAAGTCTGGCTGTTAGTGTATAATTAACAAATATAAAATTAATATATATCTTATAAATTAGATAGTTATGATATGTGTGAAATTAATCCAATTTTATACTAACTTCTCCGGAAGAAAGAAGTTTTTCAGTTCCGTCTTCAAATCTGACAAGAAGATGACATTCATCGTCAATTGAAATTGCCTGGGCAGGCTTGTTACCATCTTTGTCAATAACAGTAATATTTTTTCCTAATAATATAGAGCGGTCAATATATTCTTTAAGGTAACTCTTTGATTCAAATGAATTGTAAAAGCCCATAAAGTAATTTAAGACATGAGCTAATAATTTGCTACGCTTGTTAATGGAATCGCTTTCTTTGTCAAATATAGCTGTAGCAACTTTGTCGATTTCTTCAGGAAATCCACCTTCAGGAAAACAAACATTAATACCGATTCCGACAATTGCATAGTTAAGTTTGCCTGTTTCCATATTAAAAGTAGCTTCAGTTAATATTCCACATACTTTTTTGTTATCTACAAAAACATCGTTGACCCATTTTATTTTTGCCTTTTTATCGGAAACATCTTCAATTGCCTTAGCAACTGCAACTGCTGCACTTGTAGTTAAAAAAAGTGAATCGCTGGCAGGAATATCAGGACGAAGTAGTATACTAAAATAAATTCCTGTACCTGCAGGTGAAACAAATTTTCTTCCCATACGACCACGACCTAAAGTCTGCTCACTGGCTACGAGGACAGTTCCTTCTTTTGCACCATCTTCAGCCATTTCTTTTAAAACAGTATTAGTTGAAGAAATTGTGTCATACACATGGATATCTAAATTATATTTTAAAAACTCACCAACACTGTGCTTACTTAAAATATCATTTGATTGTTCAAGACAATAACCTTTATTTGTAGCAGCCAAAATCTTGTACCCTTCATTTTCTAAAGATTTGATTGCCTTCCAAATAGAATTTCTGCTAACGTTTAATTCTTTTGCAAGAGTAGCTCCTGAAAAATACCTTCCTTTATTTGCTTCAAGCATATGTAAAACTTCATCTTTAACGCTCATAATATTCCTCCTAATGCTTCTATAAGTATAACAAATATGAATAAAATATCAAATGAAGCCTGAAAATAAAATAAGAATTAAAATCAGATAAAAAATTTATTACTATATAAAATTAGATAAAAAAATTTATTGTTAATGAAGAAAAAATTTAAATGTGTTAGAATATAGAACGAGTATATCAGTTGAATAGATTTTTAGTTGAAGTTGATAATATATTAAGATAACACGGTGAATAGTATAAAATGATGGCATATTTACGTTAGAGTGAATGGTGAGTGATAAAATATAAGACATTTTTGACCGAACATCTTAAAAAAGAAGAATATTGTGGAAAGGAAAAGTTAATGGCAGTAAAAGATATTAAAGAATATGAAATTATAAAACAATATTATATGGAGGACTTAAATTCACAGGCTTATTTATTAAAGCACAAAAAGACAGGAGCAAGAATTGCGTTATTATCAAATGATGATAATAATAAAGTTTTTAATATTGGTTTTAGAACACCGGTAAATGACGATACAGGAGTACCACATATAATAGAACACACAGTCCTTTGCGGTTCAAATAAATTTCCGGTAAAAGACCCATTTATTGAACTTGTAAAGGGTTCACTTAATACATTTTTAAATGCAATGACATATCCGGACAAGACTGTGTATCCGCTTGCAAGTTGTAATGAAAAAGATTTTCAAAATATAATGGATGTTTATTTGGATGCAGTATTTAATCCACAAATATATAATCATCAGGAGATTTTTAAGCAGGAAGGATGGCATTACGAGTTAGAATCACCGGAAGATGAGTTGAAAATAAATGGTGTAGTTTATAACGAAATGAAGGGAGCATTTTCATCAGTAGCAGGAGTTCTTGACAGACAGGTATTACATTCACTTTTTCCGGATACAACATACGGTTTTGAGTCAGGTGGAGATCCGATATCAATACCTGATTTAACTTACGAGGAATATTTGGATTTTCACAGAAAATATTATCATCCGTCAAATAGCTTTATATATTTGTACGGAGATATGGATATGGAAGAAAAACTACGTTTTATAGATAAGGAATATTTGAGCAAATATGATACATTAGAAATAGATTCTGAAATAAAAATGCAGAAACCATTTGATAAACCGGCAGAGGTTGAAAGTTACTACCCTATATCAGATGGTGAATCAGAAGAAGACAATACTATTTTGTCATGGAATGTAGTTTTAGACACAACACTTAATAAAGAAGATATATTAGCATTTCAGGTACTTGATTATGTACTTATGACAATGCCGGGCGCAGTTTTAAAACAAAAGATTATAGATGCAGGCATAGGAAAGAACGTAGAAAGCACATATGAGTCAGGAATTTTACAACCATATTGGTCTATAGTAGCTAAATATGCAAATTATGAAGATAAGGATAAATTCAAGTCGATAATAAAAAGTGGATTAGAAGAAATAGTACAAAATGGTATTGAAAAAGAAAGCCTTATTGCTACAATAAATAATTTGGAATTTAAATATCGTGAAAGTGATTTCGGACGTTGGCCAAGAGGATTAATGATTGGCCTTCAGATGTATGAAAGTTGGATTTACGATGAAAATCAGCCATTTATATATGTAGAATGCAATGAAACATACGCATTTTTAAAGAAAATGGTTGAGACGGATTATTTTGAAAAATTAATTGAAAAGTATGTTCTAAACAGCAAAATTGAATCAACAGTAGTGCTTAAGCCAAAAAAAGGTCTTGTGGCAGAAACTGAAAAAGAATTAGCTGATAAGTTAGCTGAAAAAAAGTCAACTTTTTCAAATAGTGAAATTAATAAGTTAGTTGCAGATACAAAGGCATTAAAGAAGTATCAGGAAGAACCATCGCCGGAAGAAGACCTAAAGAAAATACCGATGTTGGAAATAAGTGATATTGACCCTGAACCAAGACCTATAAAGTCTCAGATAAGAGAAATTAATGGAATACCTACGGTTTATTATGACTGTTTTACTAACGGAATAGGTTATGCAATATTGTCATTTGACTGTAAAAATATACCTACGGAACTTTTACCATACATTGGTTTACTGAAAAATACTGCCGGATATATGAATACGGAAAACTATAATTACACTCAGCTTGCAAATGAAATAAATAAAAATATTGGTGGAATATATGTTGATGCAACATTATATCCGGATGCAATTGAAAAGAATAAGTTCGAACATCGAATTGAAGTTAATTTTAAGTCGATGATAAGCAGAATGGATAAGGCATTTGAAATTGCAAAAGAAGTTATGCTTACTACAAAATTTGATGACTATAAGAGATTAAAAGAAATTATCGATGAAATAAAAGCAAGACTTCAGAATACACTTATGGAAAGTGGAGATTCTGCTGCAGCACTTAGAGCAGGCTCATATTTCTCAGAGACGATGTATAGAAGGGAAAATTATGCTGGAATTACATTTTACAAATTTATTGAAGATATAGCCAACAATTTTGAAAATGTAAAAGAGGAAGTAGCAGCAAAATTAAAATTGCTTACAGAGTATGTTTTTAGAAAAGAAAATCTTGTTATCAGTTATGTATGCAAGGATGATGAATATGACAGTTTACCGGGATTAGTGGAAGATATGACAGATTCATTATATGACAAAGAACCTGACAGTAGTATATTGAGTAGCGATAAAGTGGAAAAATTTGCAAAGAATGTATTAAATGAAGGATTTAAAACATCAAGTCAGGTGCAATATGTAGTAAGAGCAGGACAATTTGATACAGACAAATATCCATATACAGGAACTTTATCAGTACTTAAAACTATTTTAGTTTATGAATATTTGTGGAATAACGTAAGAGTAAAAGGTGGCGCGTATGGCTGTAGCAACTTCTTTACAAAACAGGGTGTTGCAATGTTTACATCTTACAGAGACCCTAAATTAAAAGAAACAAATGAAATCTATGAAAATGTTGTGGATTACATCAATAATTTTAATGCCGGTGACAGAGATATGCGCAAATTTATTATCGGAACTATAAGTGAATACGACCAGCCACGCACACCGTGTAGCGAAGGTGGAAGATTGTTAACATTGTATTTTAACCATAATACTTTTGAAAATCTTAAAAAAGAAAGAAGTCAGGTGTTAAGTACTACAACAAATGCAATCAGAAACTGTGGAAGCCTTGTTGCAGATGCACTTAAAGAATATTATGTTTGCGTTATTGGAAACGAAGGAAGAATAGAAGAAAACAAAGATATGTTTAAAAATATCTACAATTTATTTGAAAATAAAAATTAAAAAATAAATACAAATATAAATGAAAAATAAATGCAAATCAGATGATAGAATGTAAATAAAGTATAAAACAAAAGTTTGGAAATGGAGAACAAATGGAAAATAAAGAGTACAAATCAGGATTTGTTGCATTAATAGGAAGACCGAATGTTGGAAAATCTACATTAATGAACAAAATAATAGGACAGAAAATTGCTATTACATCAAATAAGCCGCAGACAACGAGAAATAAGATTCAGACAGTATATACATGTGATCAAGGACAAATTATATTTCTTGATACACCGGGTATTCATAAGGCAAAAAATAAATTAGGTGAATATATGGTAAATGTGGCTGAAAAAACATTAAAAGAAGTAGATGTTATTTTGTGGCTTGTTGAACCTAGTACATTTATTGGGGCAGGTGAACAGCATATTGCCGAACAGCTTAAAGACATAAATGTACCTGTAATTCTTGTAATTAATAAAATAGATACTGTTAAAAAAGAAGAAATTTTGGTATTTATTGATGCGTACAGAAAAATTCTTGATTTTGCAGAAATAATTCCTGCATCAGCATTGAGAGATAAAAATGCTGATGAAATAGTAGAATCTATTTTTAAATATCTGCCACAGGGACCTCAGTATTATGATGAAGACACAGTAACTGACCAGCCAATGCGTCAGATTGTGGCTGAAATTATAAGAGAAAAGGCATTGCATGCTCTAAATGAAGAAATTCCGCATGGAATAGCTGTTACAATTGAAAAAATGAAAGAAAGAAAAAACGGCAAAATTACTGATATAGAAGCAACAATTATATGCGAAAGAGATTCTCATAAAGGCATAATTATCGGAAAACAGGGTAGTATGCTTAAAAAGATTGGAAGCAATGCAAGATATGAAATAGAACAAATGCTTGAAATGAAAGTTAATCTTCAGTTATGGGTAAAAGTTAGAAAAGAATGGAGAGACAGCGATTTGTTATTGAAGAATTACGGATATAATGAAAAGCAGCAGTAAAATACAATTTTTAAAAATATAAGAAATTTTTTTAATGTAAGAAATTTCTGCTATTAAAGCCGTGTCTATGCGGCTTTTAGCATTTATTAAATATTTAGTGATTTGAGTTAAGAAAGGAGAGGCACGATTATGGTTGAAACAGTAACAGCTATGGGAATTGTAATATCAGCAATGCCGATGGGTGAATATGATAAAAGAGTTGTGCTTCTTACAAAACAATTTGGAAAGATAACGGCTTTTGCAAGAGGGGCAAGACGACCTACAAGCCAGTTCCTTTCGGGAACGCAGCCTATGAGCTTTGGCGAATTTACCATGTATCGTGGAAGAAATTCATACACTATAACAAATGTAAAAGTGACAGAATATTTTGGCGGTGAAATGACCAACATTAATAAAATGTATATGGGAATGTATTTTCTTGAAATGGCGGACTACTATGGAAGGGAAAATATAGATGGAACAGAGACGTTAAAATTAATCTATCTTTCGCTTAAAGCACTGCAAAATGATTCTATTCCTGACAAATTGGTGAAAAATATATATGAACTTAAATCGCTTGTGATAAACGGGGAATATCCAAATGTGTTTACCTGTGTAAATTGTGGCAATAATAGTGAACTGGATTATTTTGATTTGAGAAAGAATGGCATGATTTGTTCTAAATGTCATGGAAATTTGTCAAAAGATAAATTAGTATCGCAATCGGCAGTGTATGCGCTTCAATACATAATTTCATCGCCACTTAACAAATTATATACATTTAATGTAAAAGATGATGTGTGGCAGGAAATAAATGGAATTATAGAAAGTTATTTGAAAGAACACATAGAAAAACAATTCAAAACTCTGGAATTTCTGGAAATTAGTTATTGAAAATAATGAGTATACAATGTAAAATTAGGTATTGCGAGGAGGAGCGGATATGCTTAAGAAAAAAATTATATCATTGCTTATGGTTATGACAATAGCTCTTACATTTGTCGGGTGTGACAATAAAGTTGGAGATATTGCTTTAGAAAAAGGCCAGACAGCAATTCATATTTCAAAAGATGGTAAAGTACAGTACGGAGTAGCAGAGTCATTCGATAAAGATTATTATGACAAGAAGGAACTTAAGAGTACTGTTGAAAATGAAGTCGATGAGTTTAATTCAGATAGTGATGCATCAGGAAAAGATGCACTTTCTTTAAAGTCAATGGATGTAAAGAAAGATGTTGCGACTATGATTATGGAATTTGCATCAACTACAGACTTTGGAACATATATTTTAAAATATAACAATCCTGATAAAGGAACTTTCTATATAGGTGACATAAGTGACAATGAAGATTGTGAAATTAAGGGGAAATTTTATGCCCCTGACAATAAGAAAAAATCAGTGTCAGAAGACAAGATTAGTGATTTAGATGATAATATTTTGATTGTTAATGAACAGATGAAAGTCCAGATTGAAGGAACAGTAAAATATGTGAGCGAAAACTGTAAAATCAGTGATGGCGTGGTAGAAACAGCGAAAACTGATGACGGAATAAGCTATATTGTATATACATTAAAATAATAATGATAATAAAAAGATGCCCTATGGATTGCTTAGTATTTCCTAACGTGGCATCATAAAAAATAAAAGGTGGAGAAGTATCATGGAAAAGACAATGGAAAAAATCGTTGCAGTTGCAAAAAGCAGAGGATTTGTATATCCGGGTTCAGAAATTTATGGTGGACTTGCGAATACATGGGATTATGGTAACCTTGGTGTAGAATTAAAGAATAATGTTAAAAAAGCATGGTGGAAGAAATTTATTCAGGAAAACCCATATAATGTAGGTGTTGACTGTGCTATTTTAATGAACCCTCAGACTTGGGTTGCATCAGGACATCTTGGTGGATTCTCAGACCCTCTTATGGATTGTAAAGAATGTCATGAAAGATTTAGAGCAGATAAACTTATTGAAGATTATATGGAAGAAAATGGAATTACAATAGAAGGTTCTGTTGATGCATGGTCACATGAAGAAATGGCTAACTACATAGAAGAAAAGAACATTGCATGTCCAACATGTGGTAAGCACAATTTTACAGAAATCCGTGAATTTAATCTTATGTTTAAGACATTCCAGGGTGTAACTGAAGATGCTAAAAATACAGTATATTTAAGACCTGAAACTGCACAGGGTATTTTTGTAAACTTTAAGAATGTACAGAGAACTTCAAGAAAGAAGATTCCATTTGGTATCGGTCAGGTTGGTAAATCATTTAGAAATGAAATCACACCTGGTAACTTTACATTCAGAACAAGAGAATTTGAACAGATGGAACTTGAATTCTTCTGCGAACCGGGAACAGACTTAGAATGGTTCCAGTATTGGAGAGGATTCTGCCGTGACTGGTTATTAAGTCTTGGAATTAAAGAAGATGAAATTAGATTAAGAGATCATTCACCTGAAGAATTATGTTTCTACTCAAAGGGAACAACAGATATTGAATTCTTATTCCCGTTTGGATGGGGTGAACTTTGGGGAATCGCTGATAGAACTGATTACGATTTAACTCAGCATCAGGAATTATCAAAGCAGGATTTATCATATTTTGATGATGAAAAGAAAGAAAGATATGTTCCATATGTTATTGAACCATCACTTGGTGCTGACAGAGTAACACTTGCATTCCTTTGTGCAGCATATGATGAAGAAAATATCGGAACAGAAGAAAAACCGGATATGAGAACAGTTATGCATTTCCATCCGGCTATCGCACCTGTTAAGATCGGTGTACTTCCATTATCAAAGAAGTTAAATGAAGGTGCAGAAAAGGTATTTGCAGAACTTAGCAAATTATATAACTGTGAATATGATGACAGAGGAGCAATAGGTAAGAGATATCGTCGTCAGGATGAAATCGGAACACCTTGGTGTGTTACTTATGATTTTGATTCAGAGGAAGATGGAGCAGTTACAGTTCGTGACCGTGACACTATGAAACAGGAAAGAATCAAGATTGAAGATTTAAAAGCATACTTTGAAGAAAAGATGGCATTTTAATTGGAATTGTCAGCATATAACATGCAAAAGTATGTAATACATATTTAAAAACAATTATCCTTAATGGATATAAAATATGATTTTAAATAATAACAGAGTTGAAATTCATATTGGATTTTAGCTCTGTTATTTTTTATTCTTTGCTAAAAAGTGAAAACTTAACTTATAATTAAAAAATAAATGCAATAAAAAATATGACCTCTTCGTTTAATAAGTATAAGACAATAAAGAAAACAAAGATTTTTAAGGAGGGTATCTATTATGAAATCAAAAGTATTATTATCAGGGGCAGTAGCCTTAGCTATGGCAACAGCAGTTATGGGACCTGTTGCAACCAAAAGTGTTAATGTGTATGCAGCAGAAACAACACAAAATCAACAGGCAACACAAAATCAGGAAACAACGAAGAACGTTGAGGCATCTAAAAATGTGTTAACCGGAAAATGTGGTGACAATGCAACGTATACATATGACAAAGACGCGAAAACAATTGTAGTTTCAGGAACAGGTGCAATGTGGGATGATATGGAAATACTTGGCAATTATGATTCTGTAAAAAGCATAACAATCGAAGATGGAATCACATGTGTTGGCGAAAATGCGTTTTCAACCTTAAGTGTAGAATCTATAAAGATTGGAAAAGATGTCCAAACAATAAAAAGAAAAGCATTCGGATTTGTTTGGGGCGAAGAAACAACAATAATACCTGCAAATGTAAAGACTATCGAGCAAAATGCATTTGCAACTATTAAAAACATTGAATTTATGGGAGATATTGATGGTTTTGAAAATGGAATCGTTGAAAGCAATACGGACGATATTAACAGTGTAATTTTGCATGGAACTGCAACAAAACTTGGTATGATATTTAAAAATTCACCAATATATAAAGTGATAATTGCACAGGACAATACAAAATCTACTTTTGATAAAGGATGTATATTGTCAGCAGACAAAACAAAATTGAATTATTACATAGGAACAAATGACAAAGTTGTTATTGCTGGTACAGTAGAAGAAATTGATGCAGGGGCTTTTAGAAAAAAATCAGTTAAAAGTGTAAAATTAGGTGAAAATGTTAAAAATATAGGTGAACAGGCTTTTTATAGAACATATGACCTTGCATCATTTGTTTCAAATAAAAAATTAGCATATATTGGAGACAAAGCGTTTGCAAACTCAACATTAAAGAAATTTGCTTTTGATACAAAACCAAAAATGGGAGAGAAAGTATTTTCTAGAAATTCGAGTATTACATATTCAAAAGGTCTGAAAAAGGCGGGTACATCAATTGAATTTGCAAAGTTGCGCAAAAAGAAATACACAATAAGATTTGCAAAAGTAAATGGAGCTACAGGATATGAAGTTAAGTTCAAAAGTGCAAAATACAAAAAAACATTTACGACCAAAAAGAATGTGTTTACTAAAGCAGTTTCAAAAAATGATGTAAATAAAATGGGCATCACGAATGGAATAGAAGAAGATGGAACATGGACAGCAGGTACTGTAATGGTAAGACCTTATAAAGTAGGTAAAAAGAAAAAAATCTATGGGAAATGGTCAACAAAAACATTAGTTTTATATTACGAATAACAGACTATGAAGTAGAATAGGCAATAAAACATAATAAGTATAAAAGCGTAATAAGCTAAAACATAATAAAAAGTAACAAAAAACAAAAAATAAGATAAAATATGATGCCTACGGATTGTTCCGTGCTGCGCACTATCACAATCCTACCCAATATTCGCATATCGCGGGAATCATCCCGCTTTTATGCTCATATTGGGTTTAGAAGCTCTTCAAAATATGATGCCTACGGATTGTTCCGTGCTGCGCACTATCACAATCCTACCCAATATTCGCATATCGCGGGAATCATCCCGCTTTTATGCTCATATTGGGGCGGGTCCCAAGGTCTTTCGCCCACTTATGAGCAAGCTCATGTGTGTGAAAGACCTTTTGACCCTGGCATCATAATAAATTACAATGTTATGTTAAAATTATTAATGTAGCCCTTATTTGCATAATCTATTATTCCAAAAATTTCACCGATTGCTCTTTCATATCCGGCAGGAGTTTTATACCAGTTTTCTTTAGTTGTGAAAGAGTCATTAACTGGGCATGGAATGATATTTATATCTTTAGAAAACATTTTGTCAACTAATAAAAGGCATCTTTTCATGTGGAATGTGGTGGTAATTAAAGCAATCTTGAGAGATGGATAATTTTCCTGACTTTTAATAATTCTATAAGCATTTTCTAAACTATCAATTGTTGAAGTGGAATTATATGCTGTGTAAATATTTAAAGAAGGTATTCCTGCTTTTACAGCATATATTTTCATGAGATCAGCCTCCTGATAAATTCCAGAGTCAGTAAGCATTTTGCCACCGGAAAAAATAAAATTTTTAACAAGTCCTTTATTATACAAAGCCACAGCCCTTGGCACACGATATTTAACAGCACTATAGCTACCCATAACGATTCCCATATCCGAATTGGTGTCTGAATATTCTATATTTTCAAAAAGCATTGAATTTATTAAATCCCTGGAAATATCTTTATATTGTAAATCGGAAATGTTCATGAATAATCCTCCAAATCTATGAGAGAAACATCAAAGTTTATATGTAAATATTCCCTTAATATAGTATATGAAATGAAGTGAAAAATGTAATATTGATTATATAAAAAGAGTAAACGACAAATTGCATTCGAACCATTGACAATTTGAATAAATTGTAATGAAAATAAATTTGAAAAATGATAATATTATAGTTAAATAAAAACAAAATAATGAAACGAAAGAAAACAAACAAAAAAGGAGTGCAACTAATGAGAAAGAAAATAGCTGTAATACTTTGTGCATTAGGTGTTACATTGGCATTTATTGGATGTGGTAAGGAGCAAAAGGAAGTAAAGACAACGGAAACAAATGTAAAAACGACAGCTGAGCAGACAACTATAGAGGAAACGACCGAACAGGAAACATTTAGATATTCAGTAAAATATGAAGCTGTAATTGACACATCTGACCTTACAGATCAGGAAACGTCTGATATGATTTCAAATTTGCGAAACATTGCACAGGAAAATAATATGAAGATAGGCTTGGGACAGGCAAGATATCAGGAATTAGTATTGGAGATTACCTGTTTTTATAATGATGAATCCATAACAGTTAATGAAGTAAAAGAAAAGCTATTGTCAGGGTTAACTATTAAGTCGATTCAATAAATTTATATCTACAATAAATTAGATAATGTGATAAAATAGTGTTATCGATAACATTATCAAATGAACGAATTAATTAGAAAACAATTAGGAGAGAACAATGGCAATAACAATTAAAGACATTGCAAAAGCTACAGGTGTATCGACAATGACCGTTTCGCGCTTTCTCAATGAACCGGAAAAATTAAAACCATCAACTTATGAGAAAGTAAAAAAGGCAGTAGACGAAATGGGATATGAACCTAATCAGGTTGCCAGACTTTTGCAGACAAACAAAACAAACATTATATGTGTATATATTGCAAATGGAATTGACCCTCTGCATCCTTTTACACTAAGAGCAATTTCAGGAATCGGAGAAAAGTTAGGACTTGAAGGCTATTCAATGCAGATATGTAGACATGATTACAAAAAAGTTAAATGTGATGGCGTAATAGCCATGGGTATGACTGAGCGTGAAGAAGATGAAGTGATGAAGTGGTTTAAGGATAAGCCTGTAATTGTATTTGGAAATAGTAGTTACAAGAATAACTGGATAGACATAGACAATTATAAAGGTGGATATATGGCCACAGAACATCTTCTTAAACGTGGTTATAAGAAAATTGCAAATATTGGAATAAGAAGTGAAGAAAAATACACGCAGGACAGATTAAATGGATATATGGATTGTATGAGAGACTACCATATGGATATACCACAATCGGGAATAATGAGAGTGTGTAATAATGAAGACGATGGATATTTGGCAGCTTCAAGAATTTTGAAAAATGCAGATGTTGATGCGATAGTTTGTGCCAGTGATGCTTTAGCACTTGGAGTAATGAGATGTGCCGTTAAGATGGAAATAAATGTTCCTAATGAACTTGGCGTTACAGGATTTGATGGATTAGGATATGAAAAATTAGTAACACCTCATATCACAACGGTAGAACAACCTGTATATGCATCAGGAATAGCTTTGGCAGAATGTATTGTCAATATATTGCGAAATAATGACTATTCAGAAACCGAAAAATTTATTAAACCTATTTTGAATATTAATGGATCAACAAAATAATGTGTGTCGTATGAAGTTTAGTAAGATTTGATGAGTTTTAGTGATTTTTTGTGGTAACATATGGCAAATGAACTTGACTATCAAATGCCTTATGTTATAATGTTTTATAGGGATTTTTGCCCAATTTTTGTGCGCAAAAATACCGATATTAGAAAATATGAGTTGGTTAAAGAGAGCCATTCTCCACAACTCATAAAATAAATACTAAAGTTTTAGGAGGAAAAATTAATGGCAAACAAATGGGTATACCTTTTTAGCGAAGGTAACGCAAACATGCGTGAACTTCTTGGTGGAAAAGGTGCTAACCTTGCAGAAATGACAGGTTTAGGACTTCCAGTACCTCAGGGATTCACTATTACAACAGAAGCTTGTACTCAGTACTATGAGGACGGTAGAGAAATTAACGAAGAAATTCAGGGACAGATTAACGAGTATATCGTAAAGATGGAAGAAATCACAGGAAAGAAATTCGGTGATAAGGAAAATCCATTACTTGTTTCTGTTCGTTCAGGAGCTAGAGCTTCTATGCCAGGTATGATGGATACAATTCTTAACCTTGGTCTTAACGAAACAGTAGTTAACGCAATTGCTGAAAAGTCAGGAAATGCCCGTTGGGCATGGGACTGCTACAGAAGATTCATCCAGATGTATTCTGACGTAGTTATGGAAGTTGGTAAGAAGTATTTTGAAGAACTTATCGACAAGATGAAAGCTGACAGAGGTGTTAAGCAGGACGTTGAACTTACAGCTGATGACTTAAAGGAATTAGCAGCACAGTTCAAGGCTGAATATAAAGAAAAAATCGGAGAAGACTTCCCAGATGATCCTAAGGAACAGTTAATGGGAGCTATCAAAGCCGTATTTAGATCATGGGATAACCCACGTGCTAACGTTTACCGTCGTGACAACGATATCCCTTATTCATGGGGAACAGCTGTTAACGTACAGTCAATGGCATTTGGTAACATGGGTGAT
>NZ_FR878120.1:0-19584 GCF_000434315.1 Eubacterium sp. CAG:156
AATCTGCTTTCTTAATCCACATATCAAACCATAATCGGATAATTTTTTCTCTCTCGTTCATAAAGCACCTCCACAACTTCCGATTTGTATTTTTCTTAATATTATGGTTTATTGTATCACATTTTCTTTCCCACCACCACAATTCTCCAAGCATCACCTTTTCCATTATCGCAGGTAGACAACATCATCATCTGCTCCCCATATTTAGGTCTTTCCCCTATGTTCCACAAACTATGCCCTAACACCTTGTCCACAAAATCATCATAGTCCTTCTTATCCCTTGCCATTACAAACTTCCAATACTCAAATTCCTTTACGTTCACACTCATAACAGCCAACACTTCATATTCTCTTCTTCTGTCCGTTGTAAAATATATCTTTCGATGTTTATCGAAAAAATCCTTATCCTTGTACTGCTCCAGTGCTTCAAACATCTTCCCACCATTTATGTTATGACCGTAAATTATCAGGTTATCAGATTTCTTTAAATCACAATACGCACTTAAGTATGGAGTTCCGTAAAAACTGTAGTTCTTATTAAAATCATGCTTCAAGTAAAAATCCGGATTATCCCTTGTCTGCATTACAGGATAACTTATTGTTGTTTCAGGCACCTCCAAGTATCCAATGCAGTCCTCATTTTCTCTTTTAAGCCTTTCCACATTTATTGTATTGTCTTCTTCATCTGTCACACTTTCCTGTATCTTTTTAAATCCATTCTCACTTTTCTTCCCTGCTTCTTTTTCCTTTAAAAAAGGGACGGCTGCAATCACAGCCATCCCCACTAAAAGAAGTATCAGAGATATTTTAATCATTTTAATCATTCTCTTCATTGTCCTTCTTCTCCTCTTTGAAATTGTATTTTGCTTTATCCTTTGCTCTCACACATGCAAAACATCCAAGTGCCATTAAAAATGCGATAAGTGAAATCATCATTCCTACAGACTTTCCCTTTATGCCTGTCTGTGGTGTGTCAGGCACTTCAGGTATTCTTTCATCAACCACTGTAAGCTTCTGAAGCTTTCCTGTGTCCCTTATCCTGATTTTCTTATCCTTTGCAACCTTGTAATGTTTTGGTGAGCTTACTTCCTTAAAGGTATATGTTTCTCCTGCCTTAAGAATTCCTTCAATAAGTTCAGCATTTTTGCCTGTTGTAAATTCATACACTTTCTTGCCCTTGCTGTCATACACCTTGTACTTTGCACCGCTAAGCTGCTTCTTTGTGTCTGATGCAATCTTGTTAAACTGAACCTTTATTGTGTCATCAGTCATGCTTACTTTCTGAATCTTGCCGTCATCCGCCACTGTAAACTCAACACTTTCTGCAGTTGCATAACCGTCTCTTGGCTGTTTTTCAGTTAAAATGTAAGTCTTGCCTACTGCATACTTTCCTTCAATCACGTGGCTTTCTTCCGTTGAAACCCATTCATCCATTACAGTTCCTGTGTCCTTTTCAGTTACCTGCATCCTGCAGCCTGAAAGTTCCCTTCCGTTTGTAATGTCCTTCTTGGAAAATTCAAGCTTTGTTGTGTCATCATACATTACCAGCTGATTATCAATATTTTCCTTGAAGATGTCTCCACTCTTAACAAGAACCTTTGTCCTGCAATTATTGCTGCCGCTTTCAACAAGCTTGAATGTAATTGCATCTGCAGTTACAAATCCGTCTGCAGGTCTTGTTTCAGTTAATGTGTATTCCTTATCCTTAAGAAGTCCATAGATTTTTAATGCATAATCATTGTCTTTTTCCACATAAACGTTGAAATATCCCATTTCCTTAAGACTTTCATTTAACTTAACTGATGAAATGTCACCTGAAACCCAGCTTACGATTTCATTTCCATTTTCATCACTTATCTTTAAATGACAGTCCTTAATCTCCACTGATGATGCAATCATTCTCTTACTGATTATTGTTTCAGTCTGGTCTTCCTTGACAGTTACCTTAGCCTTAACTGTTGAAGTTTCCTGATCCCTATATTCAAGGTGAACCTCATAAATTTCCCTGTCAATGTAATAGCTGTCGCTTACACTTTCTTCAAGGAAATAATAATTACCTGAATTTAAGGCCTCTTTAACAGTTTGTCCCTGTTCATTCTTCTGTTCATCTTTCTGAGCGTTTTTCTTGCCATAGTCTTCATCCATTACAGGTACGTTAAATGGTATGCTTGCAACACCATTTTCATCTGTTGTAACTGTAGTGATTTTTTCTCCGGCCTTTACAATTACATTTCCCTTTCGGTCATAAATGTTGTCTCTTGAATAGAATCCAAACACTGCACCTGCAACAGGTTCTCCTGTCTTTGAGTCCTGCTTTTCAAGAGTAATGTCAGTTTTTACAAGGTCATTGTAAACATCAAATTTTCCTTCCTTTGAATTTTCAGAAACATCAAGTACATATTCATCATCTTTGTTGTTCCACTTAAAGCTTAAATCCCATGATGCCTTTTTTGGAAGAATATAACCATACTTTGTCTTTACTTCCCTTAATGTGTATTCACCAAGTGGAACGCTTAATGTCATTGTGCCATCATCATTTACTGTGTAGTTACAAATACCATTACAGTCATTTTTAAAATCAACCTTTTCACCTGTTGTAATTGTTGCCACAACTGAATCCTTATTAAACAGCACTGTTCCCTGATTGTCCTGTGACAAGATGTCCTCTTTTGCAGTAAGTTCAAACACAACACCGTTAAGCTTTACATCATCATAATCAAATGGATTTACATTAATCTCTGTTATTTTGTCAGTGCTGCTTAATGCTTCTTGCACCTTGTTTGAAACTTCGTCAGTCTTGTCTGATGTATTATCGTTTGTTTTATTTGCTTCAGCACTGCTTTCATCATTTCTTCCACATAATTCAGGACCTGTTTTGTCCAATGTAAACTTTCCATATGTCACATCATTGTAATACTCGCATTCTGCATAAAGGTATTCATTTCCAAGTTCATCCTTCATTGTCTTGTATGAATCGCTACTTATCTTGGCAGTAACAGGACTCTTGTTTACCTTGTACCCTTCCGGTCCTTCAATTTCGTACACCTTGTATGTTCCTGCCTTAAGCTTTTCATAAGTAATGATTTCTCCGGTTTCATCTGTTACAAATCTGTCAACAACCACCATTTTGTTACCGTTGCTGTACTTCTGTGTAACAAGAGTTTCATTACCTTCCTTGTCAACCTTGTAAATCTGATATGTTGTACCTTTCTTTAACACTGTCTGATGTGTCTTTGAATCCTTCTTTACGATTTTTAAGTATGCCGTAAATTCAGGATTGTTTAATAAGTACTGATATGTCTTGCCGTTTTCAGTTACATTTACATAAAAGTCAGAACATTTTTCAGTATTGTCTGCTCCAACAGTCTGATGTACAACATATGTACCATATGGCAACTGTTTTGACTTTGCATAACCGTTTAAGTCTGTTGTTAAGATGTCTCTTTCAGTGGCTTTTGCTTTGTCATATGAGCCTGCACTTGCAAGATAAATCTGAAACTGTGCACTCTTTTCAAATGGCACAATGCCTGCAGTCCCATTACCCATGCCCTTGATGATTGCTACATCACCCTTAATTGGCTTTTCTGAAACCTGCTTTTCAACTGAATTGTATTCTGCAGTGAACTTAACACCGTCAGCCACAATGTCATATACCCTGTCATTCTTAAGATATCCCCTTGGCGGTGTGATTTCCTTTAGGTAATATGTCTTACCGCATCTCATGTAGTCTGTTTCAAACTGGTAATTCTTGTCTGTTGTATATGACTTGATTAACTTTGTACAGGCTGCATCTGAATAAACTCCATACACTGCACCTTCAAGTGTTGCATCACCCTGGGCAACCTTGCCTGTTTCTTCATCAATCTTTACGGCTGTTAATTTTACCTTCTTGTACTTGTCCTTAAGAACAGGCTTGTAGGCTAACTTGTAATTGCTGTATGATTCTTCTGCAGTTTCAGGCCAATCACCATCATCATTCTTAATCCAAGAATCAGCCTTGGTAAGTGTAATTGTCACTTTATTATTAGTTAAATCAGTTATCTTATTATTTCCTTTGTCTACCACAAAAGAAGTCAATAGATTGTTATTTCCCGAATCCACTTCCTCGATAACATACTTGTTACTAATGTCATCCATTTGCTCATCAAGATCCGCTTCTTTTAATTTTTCAGCACCAGCCTTGGATAAATCGGATGCGTAATTATATCCTTTATCATCCAGAATATCTTTCATTTTTTTCTTATCGTCATTTGTCATATTCTTTAGGTCTGAATCTTTTACATAATAGTATTTTTTTGAATTTAACAGATATGTAAATCTAAATACTATTTTACCGTTTGAATCTGTCATTACATCCTGACTAAACTTTGTTGCATCCTTATCAGCATCTTCTTTCACTGAATCACCCCAACCATTATACTGATATGAATATAATTCCTTTATGTTTTTAGCTGTAAATCTAAAAGTAACTTTTGGAATAGTAGTTCCATCTTCATCAATTTTTTCTAACGTTATTCTTTGTCTGTAGTATCTTTTCCCATTTGTATGGGCATATTCATATTCCTGATTAGTTGATTTTATTTGCAACAACTTTTGAACTTCACTGTCATCTGTGGAACCTGAATATTTCCAGATATAAATATCGCATTCCACTTTTTTTCCTACTTCAAAAATATCAGAATATAATGTATCGTCTTTATAATATCCTGTATTCTTTTTAACCTGATTAATTACACTTTTTAAATTGCTTTCACTTGTGTATCCCTCTTCAACACTCCAGATAAGACACTGTGCATAAACCCAAGCCTTATTACTACCTTTTTTCACTTGATCATACCAATATCCAATCTTGGCTTCTAACTTATTCTTTGTACTGGAATCATCGCTACTAATTGTTTTTGATTCAGATTTATAAGTATATCCTGTATGACATGCCTTTCCCAAATCCATACAAAAAACAGGTTTTGAATCTACCTGAGTTTGAAGCCATGTTCCACTCTCACTTTTTGAACCTATGTTCACTGTTCCTAATTTTCCCAGTGATTCCAAGCTGGCAACTCCACTTGCAGCACTTACTGAAACCATTGGACAAACATTTGTTGTAATCATTACTGCAGCCAACAATCCTGCTACCATTTTTTTCATCTTCTTAAACATCTTATACCTCTTTCCTTTCTTGAAAAAGACAAAAAAATGCCTTACCAAATCACTAATGATTTAATAAGGCGTTATTCTGTCATTTATTCATTTTTTACATTTTTCTTCCAGAAGTTTATCTATGTCTGCATCTGCAAACAATGCAACCCAATAATAACCTCCACTTGCTCTATAGCATGCTATCGCTCCCTTAACATGACTCTTTGATATTAGATTTTTGTAGTGAGCACTGCTCCCTTTCCATTGTTTCATCGCTTCCTTGTATGAAAAAGCTCCTTCAAGAATGTTTTCACTAGAAACATAATTTATGCCATATTCAGAATCTCCTTCCTCAATCACAATAAACTCGTCATCAATCCTATATGTTTTTGAGAAAACTTTCATTGCAGTTTCATACCATCCATCATGGCTGTAATTCTTGCTGATTTGCTTTGCTCTCTCCAAACAAACATTATATACATTATCTGACCATTCAATTTTCTCTGCTCCTGCAGCTTTTCTGTACTTGTTTTGAAGTTCAAATGCATTTTCAGATGCGACTCTGTCTGTAAAAGGCTTCTTAACTTTGCCCCACTTTGTTCTTGGATAAAGATCATTCTTTATTTTAACACTTTTCACTTTTGAAAATTGTCCATACACATTGTTTCCATTAATTTTCTTGTATGCCCTTATCTTTATCTTAACCTTCTCACCCTGAAAACAATTTGTTAACGTAAAGTAATTTTTCTTTGTTGTTTTTATTTTCTTCCAGTTTTTTGTTACCGGATAGTAAACATAAACATTGTAACCTGTAACTTTCTTTTGCTTTTTCCAACTTATCTTGTAACCTGATATGTACTTTAACTTGGTCGTTGCAAGACTTGCATCCTTAATGCTTTTGAAAGTCTTGATAACTTCTCTTGTCCTTACATCATTCACCCTGGATATTTCTGCAGCATTAACACTACTTGAACCCATCACATTGGCGATAATCAGCATTACTATAATCACATATTTAATTTTTTTAATCATGGTACCAACCCTTCTGCGCAAAATTTAAGTCCATTTATAACAAACATTTATCAACATCAATGCAGTGGTAAATACATCAACTGTTTATAGGACTATAATAGCACAACAAATCTGTAAAACAAAACTCTAGTATGGTCTTTTTTTGACCTTTTTCGAGTCTACTATGGTTCTTTTTCATTTAATCGCTTCTAAATTTTGTTCTCATTGCCAACTCCGGCATGTCATGCTGAACCAATGCCTTATAATAACTGTCAATTGTCATTGGAGCATTATATAACGTTGCCAGTAAATATTTTTTTATGTTTCTTACATCAGAGCTATTATGGTTCAGGCAATCTAAAACATATTCAATATGACTCTTGTCTAATTTACAAAATCTTGACTTTATCATTTCTGTTGAAATTCTATTGCCACTGATTATCTGATACTCCTTGTCACTTACTATTGCCTCAACCATAATGTCAACCAGATTGTCAACTTGTTCTCTGTCAGTTATGTTATTCTCAATCAGGAGGTCGTAATCAATGTTGTGTTTTATCAATTTTTCGTATGCCTCGTATTTTAATTTTATCATATCCCTTCCCATCCCATCACCTGCAGTAGGTGTGATATGATTAGATGTGATATGACTCTCATTAGTATTATTTATATTAGTATTACTACTATCAGTCTTATTATTAAGTGGTGTATCATCGGTAACCTCTTGAAGTGTAATATTTACACCTCTTGAAGTTTCCTCTCCTACACTTCTTGAAGTGTAAGGTGTTACACCTCTGGAGGTTTCCTCCCTTACACCTCTTGAAGTGTAGGATGTTACACCTCTGGAATCGCCGCAATTATCCTGTGAAGTTTCAATACCTTCTTTGTCTCCTGAATAATTTCTTTCAATTATGAAGCTTTTTACATACAACAGGCTTGGTAAGCCTAATCCCCTTCTTTTCTTTTCAACTAAGCCAAATTCAACCAATTCATTAAGATACTTTACTGCAGTCTTCTTGCTAAAATTGAAATCTTCCATTATTTCAACAACCTGATATATTATGTACACTCTGTTCTCGTCATCAAACCATCTGTTTTTCATTGAAAGATTCATTCTGTCAAGCAGCACTCCATACAAAAGTTTGGCATTAACTGACAAATCTTCAAACATTGGATCTGTTATCATTGTCTTTGGTATCTTTATGAAATTGAATTGGTCGGCTTGGTTTCCATAATAATAATCAAATGCCATATCCTTCACTCTTCCATTTCTCCAGAAGCTGATAAATTATTTTTTCCATATCCTTTCTCGAATATTCTTCCGGAAAGTACTTTTCTAATTTATTCTCTGGTAATATTACTTTTTTCTTTTTTCTTGGTTTCGAATTAATATTTTCAACCACATCAGAAATCTGTTCCTTGTTTTCTTTATTCATTTCCCTGATGCGCTTAATTTGCTCATCATTAATGCTGTATCCCTGATTAATGTAATTTAATACTTCTTTCTGCTTTTCTTCTGATAAATCAGCAATTTTTACAGCTAACGTGATTGTTAGTTTCTTCTGATCCACCATATCCAATAATTCAGCAATCAGGTTTGTTAGTTTGACGTATCGGGTAACCTGTCTGCCTCCAAGTCCGTTGTCCTCGCCAACAATCTCACGACTTCTGTCACCCCTTTTTCCCATATGACTTATGGCATCCATCTTCATCTTAAAGGCAAATGCCTTTTCACTTGGTAGTATTTCCTCTCTTTGAATGTTACTGTCAACCATAATTATTGTGGCATCATCATCAGTTAAGTCCTTTATTATTACAGGCACTTTTTCAAGTCCTATTATTTCTGCGGCTCTCTTTCTTCTGTGCCCTGATATTACTTCATAGAAGTTATCCTTTTTTCTTACCAAAATAGGTGACAGTATTCCTCTTTCCCTTATGGAGCTTACAAGTTCCTCCATTCGTTCATCATCCAACACCTTAAACGGATGATTTTTAAACTCTCTTAATAAGTTAATGTCTAATTCCTTTGTTCCTTCACTTGCAGTATTCACACCAAGTAATTCATCATAACTTGTTAGTTTTATCTTTTCTCCAAATTTACTCATTTTCCAAGACCTCCTCTGTTAATAATTCATAGCTCTTTGCAACCTTGCTTCTTGCATCGTGTGTGTATATGCTCTTTCCTACTGCACTTGTTTCTGCCGCTCTTACCGACATTGGAATTTTATTTTCAAAGATTCTTATGCTCTCTCCGTATGTGTTTCCCAAAGCCTCAATAATGTCCTTTGTGTAATTGGAACGCATGTCAACCATTGTAAGTAACAGTCCCTCTATTGTAAGGCCCGAATTAATCTGTTTCTTTACTCTGCTTATTGTTTTAATTAGCTGCTGTAGTCCCTTAACAGGCAAATATGCTGCCTGACTGGGTATTATTACCGAATTGGCACATGTTAATGCATTTACGGTAATAACGCCCAGGCTTGGCATGCAGTCAATTAATATGACATCATATTGTTCTGTGAGTTCTCCTAACAAACATTTCATTACCATTTCCCTGCTCATTACATTTACCATTGAAACTTCCAAACCGGACAGTTCAATGTTTGCCGGAATGAAATCTACTCCCTCACAATGGTGATGAATTAATTTTTCATAGTTAATTTCTTCATCATTGATTACATCTAACATTGCATTTGCCAACGTATACTCAAGTTCATCCGGTTCATTTACACCTAAGCATATCGATGCACTTCCTTGTGGATCTGCGTCCACTATCAACACTCTTTTTCCTTTTCTTACTAAACCTATTCCCAGATTTACTGCGGTTGTGCTTTTTCCACAACCGCCTTTCTGATTTGCTATTGCAATTATCTTACTCATAAATTTTCTCCTATACTTCTCTGAATTTCTCTAAAAACTTCTCAAAGATTTCGCAGTTTACTAATACAATCCCATTAACCTTATAAGTTGCTTTTGCCTCCTTAGCTAATTGTTCAAACTTACTATGTCCCATGCTGTACAGTTCTGCTCCTTCTTTATATCTAACAAATTTCTTTGCTAATGCCTTTGTTTCTCTTACTGTTCCTGCTTTATTAATCATTTTTCTTCCTCCTTCAATCTAATTTTTCTGATATGTTGCTCTAAAATGTGTCTGTTAACCCTTACCATTTTGCCAATCTTATAAACTGCCCCTGATTCTCTGCATATTCTTATAAAAGATTTCATTCCCATCTTGTAATACTCTGCTCCTTGCTTAAAAGTAATAAAGTCTCTCTGCAACATATCAATGTCCTGTTCATCAATGTCATATGAATACATCCAGATATTTCCACTCATTTTTTTGCTTGCCTCCTATTTCTTTGCTGGTTCGTGAAATTGCTCCAAATATTCATTAAAAATATCTCGGTTAATCAATACATATCCATCAATTCTATAAATAGCTCCAGCCTTACTTGCCAATTCAAACAATTTCTTATGTTGAATGCTATAAACATGTTCTGCTTCCTGATATCTTAAAAACTTCTTTTCTAGATTTCTTCTTCTTTCCTTAACCTCTTTAATTGACATAAATTCTTGTTTTCTTTCCATAACAAATCTCCTTATTTAAAATTTGAGCTATGACAAAATCCAATCAAATAGTCAAAAGATTATTTGATTCCAACAACTCCATCAATCATTTCATAACTTTGTTGTTTGCAACAAAAAAGACACTTTTTAAAAATTGCTTTTTAAAAAGTGTCCTAATTAGGATTAACTATTCTATAGTTATTTGACAGTTATATACCTCATATTGATACATAACTCTTCATATAAACCTTCTGATTTGATGTCAATTTGATGTCAAATTTAATTTAAGCCTCTGCAAACCCTTTATTTATTGGCTTTATTTATCCAACTGCTTCATTGTTGGGAATAACAATACGTCTCTAATAGCCTGTGAATCAGTTAATAACATACAAAGTCTGTCAATTCCATAACCGATACCACCTGTAGGAGGCATACCTACTTCAAGTGCATACAAGAAGTCTTCATCTGTATGGTTAGCTTCTTCATCACCTGCATCTGCTGCTGCATCCTGAAGTTTAAATCTTTCTCTCTGATCAATCGGATCATTAAGTTCTGAATATGCATTACACATTTCCCATGTGTTAATAAATAATTCAAAACGTTCTACCTTATTAGGATCTTCAGGTTTCTTCTTTGTAAGTGGAGAAATCGCAATTGGATGATCCATAACAAATGTAGGCTGAATAAGTTTCTCTTCGCAGAATTCTTCAAAGAAAAGATTAATGATTTCGCCTTTTCCATGTCTTTCTTCAAATTCTACATTATGTTCCTTTGCTAAAGCTTTAGCTTCTTCATCTGTTGCAACTGTGTCAAAATCAATTCCTGTATATTTCTTAATACAATCAACCATTGTAATTCTTTCAAACGGCTTACCAAAATCGATTTCAATTCCATTGTAAGTAAACTTTGTGCTACCTACAACCTTTTCTGCAAGGTATCTGAACATCTCTTCTGTAAGGTCCATCATACCATAATAATCTGTATATGCCTGATATAATTCCATAAGTGTAAATTCAGGATTATGTCTTGTATCTACACCTTCGTTACGAAATACTCTACCGATTTCGTATACTCTTTCTAAACCACCAACGATAAGTCTCTTAAGGTATAATTCAAGAGAAATACGAAGTTTAACATCTTCATCTAATGAATTGTAATGTGTTTCAAATGGTCTTGCTGCTGCACCACCTGCGTTGTGTACAAGCATAGGTGTTTCAACTTCCATGAAATCTCTCGCATCAAGGAAATTTCTGATTTCTTTAATAATTTTTGAACGCTTAATAAATGTTTCCTTTGATTCCTGATTCATTATTAAATCAAGATATCTCTGACGGTATCTCATATCAGTATTTGTAAGCCCATGATGCTTTTCAGGAAGAATCTGAAGACTCTTTGAAAGTAATGTAACCTCTGTTGCATGAATACTCATTTCACCTGTCTTAGTCTTAAATGGATAACCTTTAACTCCAACGATATCACCAATATCCATTTTCTTGAAATCCTTATATTCTTCCCATGGTTCTTCTTTGCTTATATCATTTCTTGCAACATAAACCTGAATGTTACCATCTCTATCCTGAACGTTACAGAATGAAGCCTTACCCATTACACGTTTTAACATAATACGTCCGGCAATTGAAACTAATTTAGAGTCTTCTCTGATTAATTTTCCTTCTTCATCATGTCCACATTCTAACTTGTCAAAATTATCTTTAATTTCCTGGCTATGATATGTTACTTCATATTTTGTAATCTGAAAAGGATCCTTTCCCTTTTCCTGCAAATCAGCTAATTTTTCACGTCTTACCTTTAAAAGCTGATTAATATCCTGCTGCTGATTCTGGTTATTCTGCTGTCCCATTGTTACTCCTTTATATCTATATCTTTTTGTGAATTTTTATTAAAATTAAAGTACCTTCTTAATCTCTAATACTTTATATTTAGCTTCTCCATCTGCTAATTCAACAAGTACATCATCACCTACTTCATGACCAAGTAATGCCATTCCTAATGGAGATTCATTTGAAAGTTTCTGCTGAAGACTGTTTGCTTCTGTAGAACCTACAATGCTAAATTCTAATTCTTCATCAAATTCATAATCGTAGATTTTTACATGACATCCAACACTGATTTTATTAATATCAACGTCCTCATCCGCAACTACTTCAACATTTTTAAGAATTTTTTCGATTTCATCTATTCTTGCTTCAATATCTCTCTGCTCATCTTTTGCAGCATCATATTCAGCGTTTTCTGATAAATCGCCCTGTTCTCTTGCTTCCTTAATTTTCTGAGCGACTTCTCTACGTCTATTTACCTTTAAATCTTCTAATTCTTTTTCCAATCTATCAAGTCCGGCTTTTGTAAGTACGTTCTTCTTTGTTTCTGCCATTTTTTTAATCCTCCGATCAAATTTTTATATTTAAAGTTTTACAATTAATAATAGCCTAACACGGCATTAATGTCAATGTTTATTGCAGTTTCGCGTTAACCGTCTCTACCAAATTTTCCATAGTTTCAATCTGGTTACACATACGTCTAAGTTCTGCTGAATGTGGCAAACCTGCCGTATACCATGCTATATGTTTTCGCATTTCTCTAATACCTGTATACTCACCTTTATAATTAACAAGCATTTTAGCATGTCTTATAATCATTTCTCTTATATCATTTATTGTCGGTTTGTCTATAACATTCCCATTTTCAAGATATTCTTTAATTTCTCTAAATATCCATGGATTTCCTCTTGCACCTCTTGCAACCATTAATCCGTCACATCCGGTATATTCTTTCATTGCCTTTGCATCCTCAGCTGAAAAAATATCTCCATTTCCAATTACGGGAATCTTTACTGCTTTTTTTACATCTTTTATTACATCCCAATCTGCCTTGCCACTATAGTATTGTTCTCTCGTTCTTCCATGAACTGCTATAGCCGATACACCACAGCTTTCTGCAATTTTTGCAATTTCAACAGCATAAACCGTTCCATTTTCAAAGCCTTTTCGTATCTTTACAGTGACAGGTTTATTTACGGCCTTAACCATTTTTGTAAGAATTTCTTCTACTAATTTTGGCTGTTTTAACAATGCTGAACCTTCGCCGTTATTTACAATTTTAGGAACCGGGCATCCCATATTTATGTCGATAAAATCGCACTCTCCTTCTTCAACCTGTGCTGCAATCTGTGCCATTATATCAGGGTCAGAGCCAAATAACTGAACTCCTACAGGATGTTCATTTTTATCTATATTCAATAATTCTTTGGTATTCTTGTTTTTATATAGAATTGCCTTTGCACTAACCATTTCCGTGTAAAGCATGTTGCACCCCATCTCTTTACACAACAAGCGAAATGGCAGGTCTGTTACTCCTGCCATTGGTCCAAGTGCCAAACAATTTTCAATTTCAATATTTCCTATCTTCATTAAGCACCTTTACTTTTTATTTTTTTCGTAAATAATTCTCATTCCCTGAAGAGTGAGTTCCTTATCATAAATATCTATTCTATCCGTATTTTCATAAATAATTCTTCCAAGACCACCTGTTGCAACAACTTTTGCGTCGAGAAGTCCGCTTTCCTTTTTCATATTATCTATGATGTACTCTGTCTGTCCGATATAGCCATAAACTATACCCGCCTGCATACTCGTAATTGTATCTTTTCCAAGTATTGATTCAGGCTTTTTAATTTCAATTTCAGGAAGCTTTGCAGTATCATTCCATAATGCCTTTGCGCAAATTCTGATACCCGGAGATGTAACTCCTGCTGCAAATGTTCCATCTTCTGTAATTAAATCATATGTTGTAGCTGTTCCAAAATCAATTACAATACATGGTCCACCATACAATTCATATGCACCTACTGCATCTACGATTCTATCTGTTCCAACTTCCCTAGGATTTGCACGCTGAATCTTTATTCCCGTCTTTGTGCCTGCCTCAATAACAATAGGATGTAATCCAATATATTTGTAAATTCCATTTGTTAATGAGTACATAATCTTAGGTACAACCGATGATATTATTACTGCTTCAATATCTTTAGGTGAAATACCTTTTCGTCCAAGCATTTCTGCAATTAATACTCCATATTCATCTGATGTTCTTGCCATCTGAGTTGTCATTCTAAATGTAGCATAAACTTTTTTTTCTTTAAATACACCAAGTGTAATATTAGTATTACCGGCGTCAACTGTAATTAACATTTATTCCTCTCCTAAAACAAATACTTTATAGTACATTTCCAGTGATTCTAAAAGTTCTCTCTTATCAAGCTGCATCTGCTTAACCTTTAATCCACATCCTATATCATCATATAAAAGGTCTCCCTCATCTGCCTCTGTGACAATCTGTAATGTTCCATCTTCTTCATATTGCAAAATAAGAATTCCACCTACTTCTTCTGTAAACAGCACACACATAATCTGCAATTCCTGTTTTACACGCTCCGGAAGATTAGAAAATTGATCGTTTAAATAATACTTTTTTTCATATGCATTAGACGCACACAAAACCATTTTTTCATTAAACATTCTGTTTTTCTCCGTTCTTTGTCATTTCGTCTTTTTTAACTTTACGCAAAATACAGAATTTGTCAAGAAAAACTTACTAATGTTAATAAAGTAGAGTAAATATCTGTTAATTATTAATACAACTCTTTTCCCATTTTGGCATTTTTTAATATTCAATTTGCCTTAACCAAATTAATTTGACAAATATTAGCTAAAACATAGCAAAAATTTAATTTTATAATTTCCCGGAATTTTGCTTTCTCCATTTGGTATTGCAGTTATATTTCCATTCATGTTTTCCATTGCTTCTTTTGCTATTGCAAGACCTAATCCGAAGTTTCCTTTTTCTCCTTTATAGAATCTTTCAAACAAATGAGGAATGTTCTTTTCAATTGTTCCATCTCCATCATCGTATATTTCAATTACGTTTTTACCTTCCATTACATATCCTCTGATAAAAACCTGTTTTTTTGCATATCTAATACAATTTGATGTAATGTTTAAAATAACATTATGGAACAAATCTTCGTCAATATTTATGCTCATCTGTTTATCTATTTCCATATCAATATCGATTTCTTCTTTTAATGCAATTCCTTTTATTCTCTGCAAAGCATCTAACATAATCTCTCTTGCATTAAATTTCTCAATGGAAACATTATACATCTTACTATCAAATTTGGATAATGTAAGAAGTTCAGCCACCATCTTATTTAGTTTTATACTTTCCTGTCTGATGACTGATGCCGCCCCTACATTATCGCTTAATATTCCACTTTCAATACCTTCTGCATAACCTTGTATTGACATAAGTGGATTTCTAAACTCGTGAGAAATATTCTGATAAAAACTCTTTTGATTTTCGTCATTTGCTTTTAATTTTGCAGCCATATGATTAAGGCTCTTATACAAATCTTCTATTTCTTTATTTGACTGTCCTTCAATTTTATTTGTAAATATTCCATTTCCTACTTCATTTGCGTAAGCACAGGCTTTCATAATCTGATTGCTAATACTTTTTGACAATTTTACGGAAAATACAACACTTACTATCATGCAAATAAGTATAATAATCATTAATATTACATTAGAATTTACAAGATTGTCCGTCCCAGTCCTCGTATTCGTTACAAATACCATTGATGCATTTTTAACACCCTCGTAATTGTCTAAAGATACAACTGAAATGTAGCACTGATAATTATTAATTTTTTCTCTGTGGATATCTTTTTTTGATTTTGAAATTTTTATTATCTGACCATCATTTATTTCAAACCCACTATCACTCTTAAAACTTATATTTTCATTTCTCAAAATATAAAAATTAGTGTTTCCTGATAATTTTGTGGAAGTAAGAGCTGCAACTAAATTAGTAAGGAGTTCTGATGAGTCCCCTTCTTCATACGATGTTTGCACAAGTTTTTCCATCGTTGTCATTGTGCTTGATAATTCCTTTTTAGCCGTGGTCTGTATATTATTAGTCATTACAACATTAAAAATAACTAAGATTATAATAGGTACTGCAACTGAAATTGCAAGCATTGATGACAATAATTGTTTATATATCGTTCTCATTTTACACCTACTTTTTTAATGCCATTTTAAATCCATATCCCCATACTGTTTTTATTTCTACATTGCTGTCTGCTATTTTTCTTCTAAGCCTCTTTACTGTATCATCTGTAGCTCTTGTATCAATATCATATGCGATTTTCCACACTTCTTTAAGCAATTCTTCTCTAGAAATTGCCTGATTATTCTTTTGTATAAGATATTTAAGGAAGTCGAATTCCAGTGGTGTAAGAGCAATTTCCTCATCATCTACATATGCCTGCTTCTTAGTCACATCAATTTTTATATTTCCAAATGTAACCTTTTCTACTTTTTCTACCTTATCCATCGAAATTCTTCTAAATAATGCCTGAACTCTCGCCACAAGTTCTATTGGTGAAAACGGCTTTGTCAGATAATCATCCCCGCCAACACTTATTCCTTTTATCCTATCCTCTTCGCTATCTTTTGCTGATAAAATGATTATTGGAACATTTGCTATTTGTCTTATCTGCCTGCATATTTCCACACCATCTGTTCCCGGCATAATAACATCTAAAATTATCATATCAGCATTTTTTTCTTTATATCTTTTAAATAAATCATCTCCATTAGAAAATGTCTCAACTTCATATCCCTGATTTTCTAAGAAACATTTTACTAACTCACGTATATTCTTTTCATCATCAGCTATATAAATTAATTCGCTCATTTTTATCCCTCTTATAAAATATGTAATGCCCCCGCCCTTCGGTCAGCGGCTATTCGTCGGAAACATTTATAGAAAATGAACTTTGTTCATTTTGTTTCCTCCTATTTACGGTTATCTTTAATTTTCTGAAACTACAGATTCTAATTCTAACGATGCTATCTGTATTTTTCGGTTATCGCAATTTAATCTTCTGTCTGTTGTAGTAATAACCTTGCTTTCTGTTACTTTTTGACTGCTTCTAATATATTTTTTCATTTCATTTGATTCTTTTGTAGCTTTTCTCAAAATAGATGAAAGCTTGTTCTGACTCTTTATATATTTTATCTGTTGTTTTTTTATATAACTTTTCTTCTTATTATTTAATTTTGCATTTTCCATCTTTAAGCTTTTCTTCTGGCACACTTCCTTCTGTGCACGTATTCTTTCAGTATATATTTTCAAATTTTCAGTATATTCATTTATTTTTATTTTAAATTCTTCTGTTGGTTTTGTATTCTTTTTTATTAATTCTATGCATTTATTGTTTATTTCTGTAAGTTTTACACTTTTAGTATCAATAATAGAATTATTGTCTTCTATAATTACATCTAATTCTTCATTTGTCATAACATTATAATCTACTGCCGCAAATGCACTCATGCTATAAATCATAATTATTGTCATTGTTATAAAAAATGTCTGTGCTATTCTTTTCATTTTACCCTTCCTTTTAATCCTTTAAAATATCATTTAATTCTTCTAACTGCTTAATCGCTTCATCTAAAGCGTCCTGTGTACTTTCTTCATTATTTGTACTTACTTCTTGATTTGTTGTTTCTTCTATATATGTATTATCATTTACAGCAGTTGTCTCTTTTATTTTTTCTTTTCCATTGCATGCACATATTGTTATGCAGGCAACGCATAACATAACTCCTATGATTGTCTTTTTTATTATCTTATCCATTTTTCCCCTCTAATCATTCGTCTGCCTTTGTTTATTATAAAGTTTCATATTCACTTATTCAATTATACTGATGTGGCAATTTTGCGGTAATTTTTGTGGCATTCGTAGTATCCTCAAAAAAAGGGACAGGTTCTCTCTGAAAGCAAGCTTTCTTAAGAACCTGTCTTTTTTTATTATTAGTCTTTTATTACTTCTGTTATTGCTTTTACTGAGCCTGCGAGTCCCTGAATGTCAGATGGGATTATAATCTTTGTTGCCTGACCGTCTGCTGCCGCAGCAAATGCTTCTAAGCTCTTTAATGTAAGTACTGACTGGTCTGCTCCTGCTTCTTTTATTAATTTGATACCTTCTGCAGTTGCATTCTGTACTTTAAGAATTGCCTGTGCTTCACCTTCTGCTTCAAGAATTCTTTTCTGTTTTTCAGCGTCAGCCTTTAAGATTGCTGCCTGTTTTTCTGCCTCTGCTTCAAGTACTGCTGATTCTTTCTTTCCTTCTGCTCTAAGAATAGCTGACTTCTTTTCACCTTCTGCAATTAAGATTGCTTCTCTACGTTCACGTTCAGCCTTCATCTGCTTTTCCATCGCATCCTGAATTGCTGTTGGTGGAATGATGTTCTTAAGTTCCACTCTGTTAACTTTAATTCCCCATGGATCTGTTGCTTCATCTAAAGACTGTCTCATCTTAGCATTAATAATTTCTCTGGATGTAAGTGTTTCATCTAATTCCAAATCACCAATAATATTTCTAAGAGTTGTTGCTGTTAAATTTTCAATAGCCATAATAGGACTTTCTACACCATAGCAGAAAAGTTTAGGATCTGTAATCTGGAAAAATACAACTGTATCAATTCTCATTGTTACGTTATCCTTTGTAATAACCGGCTGAGGTGCGAAATCAACAACCTGTTCCTTCAAGTTAACTTTTCTTGCTACCATATCTAAAAATGGCACTTTAAAATGAAGACCTACAGACCATGTGCATTTATATCCTCCAAGTCTTTCAATAACATAGGCATGTGCCTGTGGTACAATCTTTACGCATGTTGATACTAAAATCAACGCTAATACTACTACTACAATTAATAATGGCATTTTACTCCTCCTCAATCTTACTTCATGCTCAATTATTTAGTTCCGTTTTTTCGACAATAACTTTGACACCCTCAACCCTTAATACTTTTACATATTCTCCGGCTTCTATGATTTCTCCATTATCAGTTCTTGCTGTCCAGTCCATTCCATCAATCTTTACAGTTCCGGTTGCAAGTACGTTGTTTATATCAGCCGTCACTTCTCCAACCTTTCCTTCCATGGACTCAACATTTGTTTTTTCAGGATCTTTGTTAATATAATTTACTGCAAATGGGCGAATAAATAATAATATTAAGATTGACACAACAACAAAAACTATTGCCTGCACAATCAAATTTGCCCCCAATGCCGAAACTAAGCATGCGGCCAGTGCTCCTACAGCAAACCATATACTTGTTAATCCCATTGTTATTAACTCTGAAACTGCAAGTATAACAAACAGAGCCAGCCATACTACAACATAATCCATATTTCGCTCCTTTCTGCATTTTTCTATATTATTCTATCATACATATATATCTTTTTACAATAAATATTATGTTACTTTGAATACATTTAATTACCTGATTTTGCAAATATGAAAAACAATTTTTCAAAGTGAATAGCCTTAATAGGCATTTGTCCTAGGGTTCAATATCAACATTATTTATACCGGTTTTCCTCTATTTTATATGTTTATTAATTCATAATTGTATGAAACATCAGACTGTAATTAACAATTATTTACTATATTTAAGGCACTTTTTTATTGGTATATTTGATACATTTTTTTAAATTACGACTTATTATTTGTGTGTATTGCCAAATTTGTTTTCCATTTATTGCAATTTTTTTTTGCCCGCGTTATTATTATCTTCGGAATATTATAGAAAATTTTATTTATATAGGTTGATTTACTTACAATATTGGTGGGCTTTTATTAATCGACCTTACAAAAAGGAGGATTTCATTATGGCAACATCAAAAGCTACAAAAACTGTTGCAAAAGAAACTGCAAAAAAAATTGATACAAAAGCTGAAGTTAAGGACACAAAAAAGGAAACTGTTAAAGTTACT
>NZ_FR878121.1:0-509 GCF_000434315.1 Eubacterium sp. CAG:156
TTATAAAAGATATTAAAATAATTTATTTCTTAAAGAAATCTATAATGTCATCCATTTTAGAAGTAATTGACATAAATAACATATCTACTAATGTAAGAGCAACCATTGATTCTACAACAACTACGGCTCTAGGAACAATTATTGGGTCGTGTCTTCCGTGAATGCTGATTTCTATTTCTTCGTTTGATTTATTAACTGTACTCTGAGTTTTAGCAATAGAAGGAGTAGGCTTGACTGCAGCTCTTAAAACAATATCTGAGCCATCGCTTATTCCACCAAGTATTCCTCCGGCATGATTTGTGGATTTGACAATTCTATCATTTTCTATTTTGAAGTTATCATTGTTTTCTGAACCGCAAGCAGAGGCAACGGCAAATCCATCTCCGATTTCAACACCTTTAACAGCTCCGATAGACATGACAGCCTTTGCTAAATTTGCATCAAGTTTTTCAAATACAGGTTCACCAACTCCGGCAGGCATATTTTTAACAACGCATTCAATAATGCCA
>NZ_FR878122.1:0-553 GCF_000434315.1 Eubacterium sp. CAG:156
AGCAAAGTGATGATATAACTTCCGGGTTTGCAGAGTAAAAAATATAATTATAATCAATCCTAGATTATTCACGGCTCAGCCGTGAAAGTGGCTGAAAGCCACATAGTTACTGTATTTTAGCTGAATATTGCTTTTCACCTATCAAGTGAATGAAAAAAGAGCATCCATTTGTGGTAAAATTAAGGTGTTCAAAGTCTTAACAATCCCAAACAAAGGAGCCCTTTATGAGTATTGTAAACACCTTAGCCTTAGAAAGCAATAGACAGATTAAAATAAATTTTGATGGAGGAGATCTCTCATCCGATGCAGGCTTGCTTCTTATCAAAGAATTCATAAGCAAACTTGGTATTGATACGCTTTTAGAAAAAGCGTTTAAAACCAATGATCCTGTATTCAAGTCTGTACTTGAAAAAGATGCGCTTGCATCACAGCCTACGGTATCAAGATTCTTTAACCGTATGGATGAAGACACTTTAAACCAGTTCCTTGCGATTGCCAGAGTACTTCGGAGGAAAATTTACAGTATTCAGATGCCACAGGCTGTTATTCTGGA
>NZ_FR878123.1:0-1019 GCF_000434315.1 Eubacterium sp. CAG:156
TATTACCATACATGGGATAATTCAGGAAATCCTTTCATTAAGTTAAGAGATGTAGATAAGAACTGGGATGTAATAAATATATCATTTGCAGAACCTGTAAGTGCAGGAAGCACAGATGGAAAAATGAAATTCAATATTTCAGGACTTACAGCAGACTATACAAAGGCAGATTTCAAAAATGATGTGAAAGCATTACAGGCACAGGGTAAAAAGATTGTACTTTCAATAGGTGGATATGAGGGATATTTCTCATTGACATCACAGAGTGCAGTTAACCAGTTTGTAAGCGATATCAAATCAATTGTAGATGAATACGGATTTGATGGAATAGACATTGACCTTGAACAGTCATCAGTTCAGTTTGAAAGTGGAAAAGATACAGACATTAACAATCCAACATCACCAAAGATTGTTAACATGATTAATGCAATAAGAACAATTGTAAACAGTTATGGAGATGACTTCATTCTCTCATGGGCACCTGAAACATTCTACGTACAGTTAGGATATCAGTTCTATGGTGGAATAAATCAGTACTGTGATGCAAGAGCAGGTGTATATCTTCCAATGATAAATGCACTTAGAAATGAAACAACATATGTACATGTACAGCTTTACAATTCATCACCAATGATTGCAACAGATAATCAGTCATACAACATGGGAACAAAAGAAGGAATTGTTGCAATGTGCAACATGTTATTAAACGGTTTCTATGTAAATAACTATTATACAAAGTCACAGACAGCAGAAAAGTATTTTGCACCACTTAGACCTGATCAGGTAGTAATAGGTGTGCCTTCATCAGCAAGTGCTGCAGGAAGCGGACAGGTTTCAAATGAAACATTACAGAGTGCATTTACAGAATTAAACAATGCACATCCTGGATTAAGAGGAATTATGACATGGTCAATTAACTGGGATTCATCACAGAATAAGAACTTATTTGCACAGAGTAATGGTAGATTCCTTGATAGTCTTTCAGGAGAAGAAACAACAAAGACACCAGAGATAACAAC
>NZ_FR878124.1:0-5885 GCF_000434315.1 Eubacterium sp. CAG:156
AAATAAAATTTTTTTTGTCCTATACTTGACACATCCACATGTTTGCAGACATACATATTGTTCCAATATGGCAAAGTCCGGCATGAATCCTAAAACACTACAGTATTTGATGGGACATTCGGATATAGCTGTGACGCTCAATGTGTATACCCATGTAGGACTTGAGGATGCCGAGAAGGAACTTCAGAAGATGCAGGGATTGGAAAATGCCAGAAAAGAGATGGGAATTTCAGATACGGATGATAAGCCTTTGAAACAGAATATGTTCAAGGTGGTTTGATAATATAATAAGGAAGAGATTTTGAGGACACTCAGGCTATTGGCTTGGGTGTCTTTTTGACTGGTGAAGATATAGTTTATGTGGTAAAATAGGAATTGAAAATTGAACTTTATTGAAATTAATATATTGCTGCAGGAGGACAGATTGTGTCTTTTACATAAGCATGGAAGGTTGGTATCGAAAAAATGAAATTAACATGGTTGAAAAATGGATTTATATGTAAAGATTTATATGCACCATTCAAGCTAGAAAAGGATGTAGATTATCGAGACGATTTAGAGAAGAAATATAAAATAGTTATGGAACAGGCAAAAAATGCCAATGCTGATAAGGAAAGTTTGGATATTATAGATTTTTTTAGTACAAAAATATTGGAATCCTTAGATTTGTATTATAAGGCTGATATAGCAGAAAGTAACAATATTATTTTGGAATTGGTAAAGAATATAGGAGATAATCCATTTGCAGTAAATTCGGTTAATAACAGTGAGGCTTTTCCGGGAATTAAGACCAATGAGTTGCAATTCTTCAGAAGTAGACTGGGAACTCCAAACAAGACATTTACAGCTAAAGATATGTTACATTTGCCTAATTCAATGAGGGCTAAATCTGGAAATTATAGATTTAGTATTCATGGTAATCCTAGTATGTATTTGGCTAATTCTTCATATGGATGTTGGATAGAAATGGGGTGTCCGGCAGAAATAGATTTCAATGTTTCACCAATATTATTAGAAGGAAATCAAAGAATTTTTAATTTGGCTGTATCTATAAGAGATTTTAGATGTTTAAATGAATTTGAAGAAGATAGGGTGCATTGTTGGTTGAAACTGTATCTTCTAACCCTTTCAACCTGTTATGTAATTAAAGAAGAAAATAGAGTATTCAAGTCAGAATATATTATCTCACAATCGTTAATGATGGCGTGTAAAAAGATGAAATACGATGGAATAGCATACTATTCACGCAGAGTAGACAATGAAGTGTTTGCATTGTGTGCAATTAATTTAGCGTTGTTCGTTGATTATGATGGAGAATATTCAGAAATGATTAAGCACATTAAAATAGATGATGCTTTCAATTATTCTTTATACAAGCAACTTAATAGGAGTTTGAAATATAAAGAATATGAGTTAAGATCAACTTATACTTCCTATATTACAAATATAGGAAGTTTTGATCGCCAGTATCCATATAGAGAAACGGATTTTTATAATTTTGATAAATTTCTGTTTACAACATGGAGGGATAAGCCAAATGGTAAAGGCAAGGATATAATTCCGTGGGGAATTGAGATTTAAATGTTCTTGGAAACAAGTTTGAATATTTTAAGTTGGTAATTAAGAAGGTATGTCGATTATTTCAACACCATTCGTTAAATAATGCACATCCCCGTCAGTAGTCTGAACCCCCTTAACTGACTACGATTTGACTACTACACACTGCCTTGAATTGCACCAGTTTGAAGTATTTTGCAAAAAGTGTAGTTATAAACAAGAAAAATACGATGCTCGGAAAAGTCGATAAACCAACGCAAAACCCGGCATTACAGGGCATTTTATGATAGGAGAATTTTATGATACGAGTACTATTTATCTGCCACGGCAGGACTGACGAAAATCGTGTAAACTCCTTTAAATAAGGCGGCTGTGGTTTTGAGGTAGTTTAGTTTAGACCAAATTTAGACCAATGGTAGAGTGAAACTGTGGTGTGATGGAAAAGAATAGAACATAAAAATCTAGGGAACTTTATTGATGAGAAAAATAATAAAAGTTCCCTATTTTTTTCATTAGTAGCGAGAAAAAATATGCATATAGACTTGTCGAGCACTATTATAACTTGAGAAGATTGTAAAGTATGATATTCATAGTTGCAAAAGTAATTTGAGTGCACATTAATATTATTAAAAAGTATTACAATATGTGATAAATTATAAATGTGACATAAAATAAGTCACATTTATAAAAAAGCAATTAAAAATGATTGCAAAATAAAAAAGCAACTAAAAATAATTGCAAAACAAAAATCATTACAACAGAATGTAACAATAACAGAAGATGAAGAAATCTATAAAAAACTTTCTTTAGTTTACAGGGAAGATAATAATTTAAAGTGAATACTAATGATATTTTATGTATGTTAATACAATCCAAAGCAGAAGAAATTAGACTAATTCATACAGATAAGGAAATTCAACTTGAAAATTATGTAGCCAGGGAATATAATTCAATTAAGTCATTTTATATAAAATGACGAAGTTAATTTGATAATGAGGTAATTAAAATGAGAAAATTTGATTACACAGAAAAATGGAAAAAATTGCTGACACCAGAGATTGTTGGATATCTTACAACAATTCATGAATACAAGGGTGAGCAAAGATTGATTGCGGAACGCTATGCAGATGTATTAGAGAGTCTTGTTGAGGTGGCAAAAATACAAAGTACAGAGAGTTCTAATAAAATAGAAGGCGTCTATACCTCGGATGAACGTTTGAAAAAAATTGTTTTGGATAAGACAATGCCTAAGACAAGAAATGAACGTGAGATTGCAGGATATAGGGATGTGCTTGGTACGATACATGAGAACTTTTCACATATTCCAGTCCGTGACACATTCATTTTACAGCTTCATAGAGATTTGTATAAATTTGAAAATGCATCTTCGAATGGAGGCAAGTTTAAAAGCACTGATAACATAATTGAGGAAGAAGATGTAAAGGGTAATAAGTTTGTAAGATTTAAACCACTATCCGCGTGGGAAACGCCAGAGGCAATAATAGAACTTTGTGATGCTTATAATGGGGCGATTAACAGAAGTGAAGCAGATGCACTCCTGATTGTACCTATGTTTATCATTGACTTTTTGTGTATTCATCCGTTTAATGACGGGAATGGAAGAATTAGCAGATTGTTGACGTTATTACTTCTTTATCAGAATGATTATATTGTTGGTAAATATATTAGTTTGGAAAAACTGATAGAACGAACAAAGAGTAGTTATTATGATGCTCTTCAGGAAAGCTCGCAGGGATGGCTGGAAGGTGCGAATAATTACGAACCTTTTGTAAAATATATTCTAGGGATTATTGTAGCCGCTTATAGAGAATTCTTTGATAGAGCGCAGATTGTGGAAGAAAAGAAAGTGCCTAAATCAGACAGGATAGAGAAACTTATTAAGAATCATTTAGGTACAATTACAAAGGCTGAGATTGTTGAAGCCACACCGGGAATAAGCACAACAACGGTACAGAGAACATTAACTGAGTTGGTAAAAGAAGAGAAAATTATCAAGATAGGAAATGGTCGTTATACAAAATATAAATGGAATTGGGATAAGGAGAATTAGAATATGATTACAGGCGAATTAAAAAACAGAATTGATAGTTTATGGGAGATTTTCTGGACAGGAGGTCTTACAAATCCGTTGGATGTCATTGAACAGATGACATATCTTATGTTCATTCATGATTTGGATGTAACTGATAATACGCATGCAAAAGAAAGTGCTATGCTTGGCTTGCCTTATGAAAGTGTCTTCGCTAAGGAAGTAAAAATCGGTGAGAGAATTATAGACGGAACACAACTTAAGTGGTCTGTTTTTAGGGACTATCCGGCTGATAGAATGTATTCAGTTGTGCAGGAAATGGTGTTTCCATTTATTAAGAATCTTCATGCAAATAAAGAAAGTGCATTCTCTAAATATATGGATGATGCGATATTCAAACTTCCAACGCCTTTGATGCTTTCTAAAGTTGTAGATGCAATGGATGATTTATACACACAGATGGCAAAGTTGAATGACTCAGATGCAAGAGGAGATGTATATGAGTACCTCCTTTCAAAACTTGCTACAGCAGGTGTAAATGGTCAGTTTAGAACACCACGCCACATTATTAAAATGATGGTAGAACTTATGGAGCCAAAAGCTGATGATGTTATTTGTGATCCAAGTTGCGGAACAGCAGGTTTCCTTGTAGAGTCAGGAGAATATCTGTGGACTAACAAGAAAGATGAAATTTTTTACGACAAGCAGAAGAAAGATCATTTTATGAATCATATGTTCTATGGCTTTGATATGGATAGAACAATGCTTCGTATTGGTGCGATGAATATGATGAATCATAGGGTAGAAAGTCCGTTTATAGAATACAGAGACAGTTTGTCAGATCAAAACCCGGATAAAGATAAATATTCATTGATTCTTGCCAATCCACCTTTCAAGGGAAGTCTTGATGCAGATATTGTATCAGCAGATTTGTTAAAGGTGTGCAAAACAAAGAAGACAGAACTTCTTTTCTTGGCATTATTTGTTCGTATGCTTAAAGTTGGTGGCAGATGTGCCTGTATTGTTCCTGATGGTGTATTGTTTGGTTCTTCCAAGGCCCATAAGGATATTAGAAAGGAAATAGTAGAAAATCAGAAATTAGAGGCTGTTATCTCAATGCCTTCAGGTGTATTTAAACCATATGCCGGAGTATCAACGGCAATTCTTATCTTTACTAAAACCAATTATGGTGGAACAGATAATGTATGGTTTTACGATATGCAGGCAGATGGATTTAGCCTTGATGACAAGCGTTCTGCTGTAGTGGAAAATGATATTCCGGATATCATTGAAAGATTCCGTAATCGTGATGCTGAGGTCGACAGGAAACGTACAGAAAAATCCTTTATGGTTCCTAAGAAGGAAATCGTGGATAATGGATATGATCTTAGTATTAACAAGTATAAAGAAGTTGAGTATGTAGCTGTTGAGTATCCTCCAACATCTGAGATTATGACTAATATCCGTAATCTTGAGATGGAGATTGGGAATGAAATGGATGAGTTGGAGAGATTGTTAAGTTTGTAAGAAAGGAAATACAAATCTGACAAATTCGGATTTGTAGGGCTACGAGCAGAACATGAGCATGAAGCGAAGCGAAATGCGAATGGACTCTGCGAGTAGCCCGTAGAGGAATGATGTAGAATGGAAAAAACATGGGTTAATATATCAAATGTTCTCTTTTTTCAAGAGGGTCCAGGTGTAAGAAATACGCAGTATACAACTGAAGGCGTAAAGCTTCTAAATGTAGCTAATTTAGTGGATGGTAAAGTGGATTTATCAACATCAGATAGATACATATCAGAGGATGAAGCATATGGAAAGTACAAGCACTTTCTATGTGATGCAGGTGATTTTATAATTGCTAGTTCTGGAATTAAAGTTGAGTATATTGATAAAAAGATGGGATTTGTAGATGAGTCTATGCTTCCTCTTTGTATGAATACAAGCACCATAAGATTTAAGGTGTTGGATGATAATCAGTTAAGAATTAGATATTTTATGTATTATTTAAAATCTCAACATTTTAAAAATCAGTTATTTAAGCAAATAACTGGTTCGGCACAATTAAATTATGGACCAAGCCATTTAAAGAAGATGATTATGCCATTAATTAATTTGAGCAAACAGGATGAGATTATTGCTTGTATGGATAAAGTTCAAAGTATTATTGAAATGAGACAGCAAGAATTAGTTAAATTAGATGACCTCATTAAAGCCCGATTTGTCGAGATGTTTGGTAATCCAGTGTATAATGAAAAAGGATGGGAAACAAAAC
>NZ_FR878125.1:0-5978 GCF_000434315.1 Eubacterium sp. CAG:156
AAGGTAAAAGTATGGTTGCTATTATGCGACCTTTTGGTGAAATTGTTTCCACACCTTTTGAAATCAAACTGACCCACGAAAAACCTTATTTCAGGTAATGGACGCTTTAATCAAGACCAAACCATAGGATGATCCTGTGTATCAGTTCTTAGACAAGAAACGTGCTCAAGGTAAACCCTATTATGTCTATATAACGGCTGGTGCCAACAAGTTTCTAAGAATCTACTATGGACGAGTGAAAGAATATCTTTCATCTCTTCCAGAATCCTAATTATAACTACGATTTTCAGACCAGCACTAGTGTGGTGGTTTTATTTTGATACCTAATTTTCAACCTGTATAAAATTTTCAATGTTCTTTAGATTAGCCTTGACTTTTTATTTGCAGGCTACTACAGACAAAAGAGTTTTTATTTTATCATTTATTTTTATTCTTTTTTTTGCAATATGAACACCTATTGAGTTATCTGTAGAATTTGGTCCACTTAAAGATGTGTCATAAAATAATAAGTTTGCATGCGAGTTATACAATTTTTCTTCTTTATCAAAATCATATATACAACTGTATTCATCTTTAAATCCTATTTGATTATACACTTCTACGATATTTTTATTAAAATTTTTGGGTTCATCCTTACTATTAGGTGTCCCAAAACCAGCAAGAGCCATACTAATAGACATTGATGCTAAACTTGCATTATATGATGATGAATCTTCACTAAAATAACTGTCTCTATAGTAGAAATCAGTTGTTGTACTATTTCCACCAGTTCCCATTTCAAAAGGAAATTTACCATTAACTGTAACTTTTTTATCCGAATAATCATGATCTGAAATATTTACATTTACGTTGTCTATTTTGCATATGAATCCGTAGTTTTTTAAATCAAAAAATGTATTTGCGTAACCAGCTCCATCTTGTGATGAATCATTCCAAGTACCCAATGTTTTATACTTGTTTACAGAAGTATAATCTCCTGTAATGATATGACCATATCCTTCTATTATGTTATGATAATTATTAGGTTCATCATACGCCCAATTATTAAATAAAAATTCTTCATCAGTAATCCATGTCCATTCCTCATACTGAAAGTTTTCATATGTTCCAATCCAATAATTATTCATTAAATTTGCAGAATCTATTTTTTTAATTTCCTCTTCTATTTTTTCTTGTTCACCTGCCGATGTAATTGAACATAAATGCCCATTTTTTTCAATTTAAAATGGTTACATTAATGTCATATCCAATTTTCTTGTAATCTTCTATGATTTTCTTTTCTATTGCTCCATTCATCATTGAACGCAATCCTTCAACATTTTCCATTACCACATATTCTGGCTTAAGGCGTTCAACAATCTTCTTCATTTCCAAATACAAGCTATTTCTTTCATCAGTTATTACCCTGTTTCCCGACATTGAAAATCCTTGGCATGGGAATCCTCCAACCACCAAGTTTACATGTCTTTCTCCTATTTCATCATAAAGCTTTTGCTTAACTTCCTCTTCCCTTATGTCTCTAGTTTCTACGGTTTCATTGAATCCTTTTTGTTCAATGAAGTTGTATTTATATGTTTCCACTGCCGCATCCATTATTTCCACAGATGCCACAGGTGTAAAGCCAGCCATAAAAGAAGCATATTCTAACGTAATTTCAGCTAGAATATGCTTCTTTTTATTCTTCTCGCAATTTTATATTATGCTACCACAAAATCAACATCTTTCTATCAAGCGTAAATTGGTTCAAAATCATCTGCGCCATGTCCACAAACCGGGCATACATAATCTTTAGGCAACTCACTTCCTTCATATACATAATTGCAGATTTTACATCTCCAGCCTACTATTTTTCTTCCGTTACTTTCATCATCCTTTTTAGGCTTTGGTTTTATTTCATTTTGATATTGTGCATAAGTCAATGGTTCTTTTTCACTTAAAACTTTTGCATCTGTAACTTCTGCAATAAACAAAGTGTGTGTTCCAAGGTCATGCTTTTCAACAACCTTACCACTTATAACTGCACATGACTGCCATCCAAGATAAGGAATTCCTTCATTATCAGTTGGTGGTGTAATATTTGAGAACTTGTTCACATCTCTTCCTGATTGGAAACCAAAATGCTTTATAGACTCAAACGTACAATCACTATCTAAAATGCTAACTGCTAAAATTCCGCTCTTTTTAATTAATTCACATGTATAATTACTGTTAAGTACCGACACGGCTATTCTAACCGGATTATTAGCCACCTGAATACATGTATTTGTAATACATCCATTAACCACATCCCCTGCCTTAGTGGATACCATAAATACCCCATAAGTCAAGTTATAAATTGCCTTCTTATCCATATTAATTCCTCCAAATTTTATTTATGTTCACTGTTCTATTTAGTTATTCTGTATTTTCTCATTAGTGCCTTCTGGTATTCCTCATCATTTACTGCTTTTTCAAGTTCTTCATATTTATTTTCTTATATTAGCATTTTTATCAGCTTACTCATATCGTCTATTCCTTCTTTTCTTCCTTCTTCCTTTCCATTCCTATACTGCTGATTTAATTCCATCTGATATGACATATACTCTCGCCTCCATTGGTCATTTCTTTTGGCTTCAAACACTTTCTGATCAATTTTCTTAGCAAGTTTGCTTTCCGGTTCTTTGCCATCGAAATAATCTAATAATAATTTCAACTCTTTGCTTATGCCGCTTCTATCTCCCTTGGTATTTAAGAAAATTTTATGCGTTCCGTCATTTAATTTTAATTCCGGCCTATTAATACATATATTTTCAAATTCATACATACTTTTATTGCTTTCAAAAAAATCAAAAGTGCAAATAAAAATTACATAACTTGTATTAAGTATATCATATGCTTCACCTTTTTCAATCAGGTTTAAATCAATAATATCCTGATAATATCGTGATCTTTTAGGTAGTTCTTCATATTTTGTCGTTTGCATTTCTAAGTTAAAAACCGTATTTTCATCATCTTCAACATAATAAAAGGCGTTCTATGAAGCTATTACACCATAGAACGCCTTTTATTAACTTTTTAATCGTCTAATATATATATCAATTAACATTATTACCTATATCCCTATAATTGGTTAATCATAATATTCATATGATATTTTTTTCTTTTTCTATCATAAACAATATCTACATTTCCGATTATGTCTCTGTATTCAGAAAGAAAGCTTCTAATCTCGTTTATGTCTCTTGATACTGTTTTTTTAGATACATCATATTTGTAGGGTAACTCCTGAGTTGAAAATATTTGTCATTAATCCCCATATAAAATATATCTAAAATTCTATATTTTTTGTCAGGTAATTCCATAAATAAACACCTCACTCATATATTGATTTAGAAGTTATCATGCTAAGATTACCGTCTCAATTTCAAAATTGAAATTTAATCTAATTTAAATCCACTAAGTAAACTTCCTAAAGAAGTTCCAATACTTTCCACTTCCTGCATGTTGTTTTTTATTTCCTCTTCTTCCTGAATTCTTTTTTCTTCCAACAAATCTTTAATACTTAAACTTATCTTTCCGCCATCATTTTTAATAACTTTTGCCTTCACAATCTGTCCTACTTCCAGAGCTTCTTTTGGAGATTTAATATGATCCATGGAAATCTGTGAAATATGCACCAAACCTGTTACATCGTTTCCTAAGTCTACAAAAGCACCATATGGCTGAATAGATTCTACTTTTCCTTCAACAACAGAACCAACCTCTATCTTTGAAACAGCCATCTCTCGCTGCGCCTTTCTGGCAGCTGCACTTTCTTCACGAAGAATTTCTCTGGCTGATAAAACGAGTTTGTTTTTTTCCATATCCGCTTCAATAACACGAACTCTAATATCTCTGCCTAACCAATCATTTGTATCTTCCACATGATTAATATCTAATCTGCTAACCGGGATAAATCCTCGGACTCCTTCAACTAAAGCAATCACACCTTTATTTACAATTCCTGAAATTGTAACCGGCAGAATAGTTCCTGCCTCCTTATATTCATTAATCTTTTCCCATGCTAACAAAGTATCTGTATCATACTCTCCATTTCCCATATGTGCATAAGACTCTTCTAGTGCCTGTCCTAAATCTTCCATTCTTTCTATTTCATTTTCTGCTACATTGTCCATTGTTTTTTCTTCCATTGTGCTTCTCCTTTTCACAAATATTTATTTATCTGGAGTCATTGTACCATATTCTCATATAAGGTGCAAAAAGGAGTTTTGATTAGTTAAATAACGTTAATCTTAATTACATGAAATTATTTTACTCGTATTGGCTTAATCGTTAATCTAATAAAACTTATTTGTTAATTAAATAATTCTAATGATTTGCTCATACAAGCAAATACTTTCGCTATTAATAGCCTGATCAACATGCATATGTCCAAAGAAATGTTTTTTATAATTTGTAGTTGCCTTAATTTCTTCCAAATAGTTAGTCAAAACATCTGTCTCATACAATCCTACGCCTCCAATCAAATATAATTCTGATGTACTAGGACTATGACTGATAATATAATCTACTATATTATTATTTCTTTTTAATACATCCATTCCATGTTTCATTTCTTCCTCTGTTGGAAGTTCTTCTTTCCACCAGCTAATATCTTTTACTCTAAACCCATACTTGCCTTGTCTTTCTAATTCTTTAGCTTTTTCTTTCCAGTTATCTGGGCATAAAATGCCATCTGAAATATCATGACTGCTTGCCCCACCAAAAGCAAAGAATTTTCTACTTTCAATCGTAAATATAGGTTGAAGCTTGCTGTTAAAATTGATTACACACAATGCTTCCCTGTCTAAATCCCTTATATAGTCTCCAACTACCATTGCCACCTTTTCAGGAGAAGTAAGTTGTTCTTCAGATAACAGAGGTCGCTCATTAACAAGCCTAATCGATACCTGATTTATCTTTTCCATCTGTTACCACCTCAATTTTAACGACAAACTCTTCATCCTTGTTTAATTTTGAAATTTCACTCTTTATTATCTCCTCTAATTTCTTTTCAAAATCCACTACGACTATCTTCCACCTCTTTCTGTGTTTTCTCTTGCCCCAAGGTCCACATCATTTAGACTTTTGTTTATTGTGTCTGTTGCCAGTCTTAAAGTCCTTAAATCCTTGTCATATTGATAAACCTGATTTGAAAGTCGGTCGTTAATGTCCACCTGTTCCATGTTTACTTCATAAACCATTTCAGCAAGCTCCTCTGGTGAGCCAAAATCTGCTGACACCGCAATAACTTCATGAACACTTGAAGGTAAAATATATAAGTCACTGCCAACTCTTTCTGCTAATTCGTGAATAGGTTCTTCATATAACATTGATGCTGCGCCAAACAACTTACTTTCATTTGTAATGACATACATACAATTTTCATCAGGTGTTTCCTGCATCACTTCACTGAACTCCTTTTGCATTTCTTCATCAATTCCACTCTCACCAAATATCATTTCACCAATGACTTCATTCATATTCTTAATTGATACCGGAAATAACTCCTTTGTGTTTTTACTTGCAGCATTATATAAATCATTCTCTGTAAGACCTTCTTTTTCTGCCAAATCATTGTTAACAAGATTTGTATATGTTCCCATTGAATCTGACCCAATATTCCATCTGTATACTATTGCCAAATCTTCAAATTCTCTGTGTGGAACAGTATTTAACAGTTCCCTGTTCTGCTCAGCATTTATTAGAGAAAAGAAAACCTTGTCTTTTAATTTTGATGTATCCAAACATTCTTCCTTAATCTGACTGTTAAATGACTTAATTCCATATTCCATTGTTTCTGCTGCCATTCTTGCAATCTCCTCGTAATCACCTGTTTTCTCATATTTCTCATATAAGTCATTTACATACAATGTTGGTGTTGCATTTTTTAATCCCGGTATGTCCAACATATTCAAGCCATCAACCTCACGGTTGGTCTTATTAACTTTTCTGATTAC
>NZ_FR878126.1:0-615 GCF_000434315.1 Eubacterium sp. CAG:156
TTATCAGGAAGATTGTAACCTTTCATTATTAGATGGAAAGACAATCGCAATCATCGGTTATGGTAGCCAGGGACATGCACATGCATTAAACTTAAAGGAATCAGGATGCGATGTCATCATTGGTTTATATGAAGGAAGCAAGTCATGGGCTAAGGCTGAAAAGCAGGGATTCAAGGTATATACAGCAGCAGAAGCAGCAAAGAAAGCTGACATCATCATGATTCTTATTAATGATGAATTACAGGCTGATATGTACAAGAAAGACATCGAACCAAACCTTGAAGCAGGAAACATGCTTATGTTTGCACACGGATTCAACATTCATTACGGATGTATCGTACCACCTAAGGATGTAGATGTTACAATGATCGCTCCTAAGGCACCGGGACATACAGTACGTTCAGAATATCAGGCAGGAAAAGGAACACCATGTTTAGTAGCAGTAGAACAGGATGCAACAGGTAAGGCATTAGATATGGCTTTAGCATATGCATTAGGAATTGGTGGAGCAAGAGCCGGAGTTCTTGAAACAACATTCAGAACAGAAACAGAGACAGACTTATTCGGAGAACAGGCAGTACTTTGCGGTGGTGTTTGTGCATTAATGCAGGCAGG
>NZ_FR878127.1:0-3886 GCF_000434315.1 Eubacterium sp. CAG:156
GATATTCCGGTGATAAATATTGCCCTGACTGTGGAACTAAACTTTCATCAGGCAATACTATTGCAAAAACAGAAAATCATAGTTGGAATAACGGAGTAATCACTAAAGAACCTACATGTGCAGAGACAGGCGTAAAAACTTATACTTGTGGAATTTGTAATAAAACAAGAACTGAAAACATTGCAAAAACAACAGAACATCTTCATACTAAAATTCGTAATAAAAAAGCTGCTACCTGTGGTGAAACCGGTTATACAGGAGATACATATTGTACTGATTGTGGAACAAAAATTTCATCCGGTAAGACCATTGCAAAATTAACTACTCATACTTGGGATGACGGAAAGGTCACAACAGAACCTACCTGTACAGCGAAAGGTGTTCGAACATTTACTTGTAGTATATGTGCCAAAACCAAAACTGCGAGCATTGCAGCAACAGGACATCAGCATACTGAAATCCGCAAGAAAAAAGACGCAACCTGTGGCGAAGATGGTTATACAGGAAATACATATTGTACTGATTGTGGAAAGAGACTGGCATATGGTCAAACCATTAAAAAAACCGGCAACCATACTTGGGATGACGGAAAGACTACAACCGAACCTACCTGTACAATAAACGGCATAACAACTTTTACCTGTAGTGTATGTGGCAAAACAAAAACAAGAAGCATAAAAGCAGCAGGACATAGTTATGGAGAATATGTGGTTGTAAAAGAGCCGACATCCACAGAAAAAGGACTGAAATCTAAAACCTGTAGCGTATGTGGAAAAGTATATTCTGTGACATTGGCAAAAACCGATTCTTCTAATGCAAATATAAAAAATACGACAAATTCAGAACAGAATACACAGACAAATCAGTATACCACTAAAAAGATTAAACTAAACCGCAGAAAACTGACTTTGAAAAAAGGCAAGAGTTTTAAATTAAAGGTTACTTTAACACCGATAAACAGTCGTGACAAAATTACTTACTTAACTTCAAACAAAAAAGTTGTCAAAGTCTACAGAAATGGTAGAATCAAAGCTCTGAAAAAAGGTAAAGCTAATATTACAGTAATTTCAGGTAATAAGAAAGTTATCTGTAGAGTAACGGTCAAATAAAGACTATACAATAAAAGGCACTCAAACAATTAGTCAAACTTTTGGTGCTTTAACGCCCTAATTACATATTTAATAAATATAATTTTAAAAGAATGATTAACAAAAAATCCTTTATGAAATACAAGTTTTACAAAAACTGTATTCATAAAGGATTTTTTGCTATTATCATCAAATATATTTACTACGCATAACTCTCTTATCCATCTTTATTCCGACCCAATATTGAATCATCTTATACCTCTCTTGTATGTTCATACTAATCCAAAAGTTATATTTTCTCTATCAAAAATCATTGACCTCCCACAATTTTGCTATGTCAAAAGTATTTTACATATTGTAAAATTACGATTTATCGGCAATCTATTGCTACCACAGTAAATACTGCTTTTTTCTGCTTTTGTGTCAATGGTTTTAACATTCCCACTTCAAGCATTATTTCAACTATATAAGGAATAAATTCTCCCCATGTAAATGCGTTACTGTTATTGTATCTAACTAATTTTTCCAAATGTTCCGTCTACTTTGACTTATTTACCTCATAAAGTCTTTCATCCACTTTTTTCCCTTCTTCAAATATAAATTTCGGAATCTGTATATGATTTGCTACAAAATTGTTTATGACAGTTACTAAATTTCCATCTTTTACATTTATTACTGTAACCTGATTTTCTCCATCAACAATATATCCCTTCTCTGATAGATTGGAAAAACTACTTACACTTATTTTTCCTTTATCACAACCATTTGATAAATATGAATACAAGTCTTCCCAATCTTCCTGTGTATTACTCCTCCAGTCTATTTTTCTATCGCTATATATACAATTATACTGCTTACTTTGAAGCACCTGTTTATTATCTCTCCATACCTGATCATACATATAACCACAACCTGCATATTTATCATCTGCCTTCTGCCTAACACAATCATCTGTTACAGTTGCATACGCAATAAAATTCCCTCCGTCCGGTCTTTTTACTGCAAGTTCTTCCCAATTTTCCCAAACGTTTCCGAAAGAACTTAGCGCCATCATTACCAAATTGTATTTCAGATAATTTTTGTCATTATTAGGGCATATCATTCCCCAATTGTCCTCTGCTTTATCAAATTTTTCAAATAGGTCCTTGAAGAATTTTTCACATAAAAATTTTGCAACTTCTTTTTTAATATTTGCCTCTTCTGAAAAATCTTCTCTGCTATCTGTTATGTACATATTTGTCAGGTATTTAGGATTTTTTGAGCTGTCAACCTGATTAATATATCCCCATTCCACAAGTTTTCGTAATTCTCCTTCAATATAGGCAATAGGCACTTCCAACTCTTTTGAAATATCAGTTATTGTCTTTGCCTGATAATAACAACTCCATGCAATATTCTGTTTAAGCCTTGAATCAAACATATCCTTTGTATCACCGTTTTTCCCCGGGCTTCCACTATGTCCCATATTAATAAAATATATAGGATTTACACTTAAATTACTGTTTTTAACCATATCAATTTTCTCCTTTAATCCACTTCTGATGTCAGATAAATGCCATTTTACGGTTCCAACAGAAATATTAAGTTTCTTTGCAATATCCATTACTGACATTTCCTTATAGTATTTCATATATGTAATTACTCTTTGTCTGTTGGATAACATCCCAATTTCTTTTCTCAGTTTTTTGTATGTTTCTCCATTTTCAATATTATCAAAGCCACTCTCAGTTACCGGATATTCTATTTTTAGAATGTCTATGTGTTTATTTGAAATTTCATTATCAACAAATCTTGCATATACATTGCTCGCTATTCTATATACATATCCTTCTATATTTACAATATTATCTGTCTTAAGAAATGATTTATATATCTCAAGCATAATATTCGAAGCAAGTTCTTCAGCATCCGCAATGTTTCTCATTTTAGACATCGCAAATCCAAATATCTTCTGCTGGTATTCAACTATTAATTTGTCTGCATCTATCTTATTCACTATCTACCTCCGTGATAAACAAATGTGCACTTTTTGTTTTCATCTATATAGTGTATTAAATGTTAAAATAGGTTTGGTATAAATTTTTATTAATTCATCTAATCATATATATACTTTACCCCCTCTTCTTTCAATGTATTTTGATACATCCATTTATCATTTTGGTTATTTTATCACAGTATTCTCACCTTGACACTATTACACAAAACATATCGCAGAGCAAATCTCTGTGCTATAATAAATTGTTCTTAGTCTAAACTAAAACTTTTTAATTGACTAGAAAAAATATATCAAAAGACAAAGTATGGCATTAAACTTTCATCTTACAAGGAAGCTCTTGACTTTTACCTCGGCTGCGGCAGAAATAATAATGACAAAGCAACTTACAAATGTATTCATAATGGCGGAAAATTTGATGACACTTTCACCGATATAGAATATGACTATTACCCTAATGTTTATGAAAGATATGTACCAATGGGCGATAACTATGCAATGTACTGTGGTGAATGTGGCAAATATTTCTACGGTCCTACAAAGCATGATGATTGGGACATACATATGTTTTATATTTGTAATGTGTTAGGTCTACCTGGTTCAGGCTGGGCATGGGCATGGGATACTTACGATACTTTCTATAAAAAAGAAGACCACGAACATACAGATACTATGCAGCGCTCCTATTGTCAAAATAAAGGTAAACAAGTATCTCAGAAATTACTTGAAAGTAAATATACACCATATAGAACTGATGTACCAATGAGTTATCCGCCAACAGGACCTGTTTGGTGGTATATAGATA
>NZ_FR878128.1:0-1527 GCF_000434315.1 Eubacterium sp. CAG:156
CGAGACCGGTTCCGTTAAAATAGATGGGTTAAGTGATGGTAAGAGTGGTAGTACTTCTAATACTTCTAATACTTTATACCATTATACCAATAAGAAAGGTATGAATGGAATTATTGATTCAAATCAATTGAATCCGTCATTGAAAGCTAATAATCCTAAAGATGCTAGATATGGAAATGGTCAATATTTATCAGATATAACACCAGATTCAGTAACGCCAGGGCAGCTTGGAAAGAAATTTATTAATGTTCCAAACAAATACAAATATACCAATTATGTTGAAATAGATGTATCGGAGTTAGATGTGGTAAAAGGTAGAGGTGGAGTTTTTGTAATTCCGAATAAAGTTCCGTTAGATTTAACAAATAGAATTATCAGTTATGGAAAGGTGGGACAATAAATTGCTAGATAAGAAATATATTTATCTCCAAGATGAGGGGGATAAGTATTGGATAGAATTAGATGGAGAAAACTATGCTGTTCGACAAATATCTAGGGATACTTGTGGTAGATATCATTTATCATGTTTTGAGGATTGTCTGGCAGAAGGAGTTTTTGAGGAAAAATGTATCGAAAAGATAATATCAAAAAATGAATTTCAAGAATTGTGGTATAGTTGTTTAGCCAGATTTTCGAAACAATGGAAGTCTGTTAAAACAAAATATAAAATTGGTTCAAATGTTCTGGGGAGAGTAGAATATTATTATCCACAAGGAATTATTTTGAAAGGTACCGATTTTACTGCTTTATATAGGGGAAAAAATAACTATAGATTGCATGAAGAAGTAAGTGTAAGAATAGTTAAATATGATGATGACAACATGTGGTTTGTAGTAGAGTAATTTGTTTAAAGGTTGTGATATAGTTATTATTTCACAGCCTTTACTCTATTACGAGCAGTAGAATTACATAAGATTTACTTTTGAAAAGCAGTAATTTTAGTCCAATTATTGCTTCAAAAGGCAGTAAATCACATACAGATTTTTGATGGAAAGATGGTATCGGATTCTTTTGATTTTACTTTCAAGATATTACGAGAATCCATTTTTATTTAGAAATTTAGCTGTTACGTAAGATTTTTTCGTAATTAAGTTTCACTTTATTTAATATGAATTATGACATTCAGAGACAGATAATAGCCTGTTAAATGCAGACAACTAAGAGAATGAAGTGTCAATTTCCAGTAATCTGAAACTATTTGCATCTGAGAATACCAAAATTCTCCAATCTTAATCCACACTTCCTAACATCATATCTCTGTTTTGATTCATTTTGATTTTCTGAATATAAATCAAACTAATATCTCCAGAAACCAGCTCGTCCATCGATAATGCATATTTCCATAGATCCGTGGAATATTACTTTTATCATAGTGTTTGAATTTTGTATATGCTCGATTATCTGAAGCAAGAATTGTAGCTTCAAAAAACAAATAGTTCCGGGAATTTGATAAAAGAGGCAAATGAGGTTCAGTCGTTGACAGACAGAGACACAGTACGGCAATAGGAGGAATATACACATTCACAA
>NZ_FR878129.1:0-8052 GCF_000434315.1 Eubacterium sp. CAG:156
CAACAACAAAGGCACCTGAAACAACAACTAAGGTGGCAGAGACAACAACTAAGACACCTGAAACAACTAAGGTGGCAGAGACAACAAAGCCATCTGAAACAACAACTAAGGTGGCAGAGACAACAACTAAGACACCTGAAACAACAAAGGCATCTGAGGCGACAACTAAGAATGATGAAATAACAAAATCTGGAACAACAGAGCCACAGCAGGTTACAACAACCGAAAACGGAAAAAATGAAGGCACAACAACTACAAATGCAGTGATAAAAGATAATGGCAATGTAACAACAAACTCTTCAGTAGGTAATGTAAAAGTACCTAAAGTAAAAATTAAAAAAGCAATCAAGAAGAGAAGTGCTAAAAAAGCAAAAATCAAACTTAGAGCTGCAAAAGGTGTAAATGGATATCAGATAAAGATATCAAAATCAAAGAAATTTAAGAAAGCAAAGACTAAAAAATATAAGAAAGCTAAATTTACAATTAAAAAACTTAAAGCTAACAAAAAGTACTATATTAGAGTAAGAGCATATAAGGTTGTAAATGGAATAACTTATTATGGTAAATGGTCTAAGCGAAAAATTAAAATGAAAAAATAAGTAAAGCAAAGAGTCTGTATTCTTATGAGTGCAGGCTCTTTTTAAGTAATAAGTTTATTAATAAGCATATGTTACATGGTATAAAATAAAGAAAAAATATTGGTGAAAAATACTTGACCTAAAGTCAGGTTTAGATAATTAGCTACATACCAAAATGATGTGCAATTAATGGATGTAAAGAAGTTTGAAAGTGACGCGATTTGGATTAGATATAAATGCTAATGAATTAAAATATGGGAAGACTGCGATACCAACTTAATTGGCAAAGGAATCGTAGTCTTTTTTTAGACAAATTATTTTATTTAAAAATTTGTCAGGGGATTGTAGAGGTGTATTTTATTACAAAAACGTGTTGTGTAAGAGAGAGATTTGTTATTTAAATAAGATGTGCTAAAATAGAAATTGTTAAATTGTATTTTACCCACAAGGAGTTAGTATCATGGAATGGGAAAGAGTAGATTTGCGTGCTATAACATCGGAGTTGGAAAAAACTTGGGATGAAATTTATTATATACAAAGTAGTATAAATTTATAGGAGGAAACAAAATGAGCGAAGTATTAAAAGAAATGAAGGAAAGAAGAAGTATTCGTAAGTATAAGGCGGACATGGTTCCGCAGGAAATTCTTGACCAGATTATCGAGGCAGGATTATATGCAGCTAGTGGAAAAGGAACTCAGAACACGATAATTATTCAGGTGACAAAAAAAGAATTAAGAGATGAAATAGCTGAAATGAACAGAAAAATCGGTGGCTGGGAAGAAGGATTTGATCCATTTTATGGAGCACCTGCAATGCTAATTGTTTTAGCAAGAAAGGACTGGCCAACAGGAATTTATGATGGAAGTCTTGTAATGGGCAATCTTATGTTAGCAGCACATGATTTAGGTATTGGAAGTTGTTGGATTCATCGTGCAAAAGAAGAATTTGAAACTGAGTGGGGAAAAGAACTTCTTAAATCACTAGGTATTTCAGGAGAATACGTAGGAATAGGACATTGTGCTTTAGGTTATGCAGATGGAGAAATACCGAAGGCAGCAAAGAGAAAAGTAAATAGAGTATTTTATATTAAATAAAATTTATTGATTAAATTAAATGAAGCAAAGTACTAAATTAATACAAAACATATAATAATAGTCAAATAGCATAAGATGATTGTCAACTAACAAATAAAGTGTAGTTGACAATAGAAACTCTTTTAATGTACTATGTAATAAGTTAAACGAATTTTGATGATACAGGAGGAAACATAATGAACATAGTTCATTTTCTATAAATGTTTCCGACGAATAGCCGCTGACCGAAGGGAGGGGGCAATACAGATTACAGGAGGAGATTAAAAGATGAATATGTTAGATTTGGCACAGGAGATTATAAAAGGCAGACGAATATCAAGAGAAGATGATTTGTCTGTCTTTTTAAATTGTGATTTAGAGGAACTTTGTAAGGGCGCAGATGCAATACGTGAATATTATATAGGGGATAAAGTGGATTTGTGCTCAATAATTAATGGAAGAAGTGGAAGATGTCCTGAGGATTGCAAATACTGTGCACAGTCTGCACATTATCATACAAGTTGTGAAACGTATGATTTTCTTCCAACAGAAAAAATATTAGATGCATGTAAGCTGAATGAGAGAGAAGGAGTGGATCGTTTTTCGATTGTAACAGCCGGCAGAGCTTTGACGGGAGAAGAATTTGACAAAGCGATTCATGCATATGAGACGATGAAGTCACAGTGTAAAATTGATTTGTGTGCATCGATGGGATTTTTAAATGAGGAGCAGTTACATAGACTTCATATGGCAGGTGTCACAAGCTATCATCATAATATAGAAACATCAAAACGTAATTTTCCTAATATTTGCACAACACATACTTATGAACAGAAGATAGAAACGTTGAAAAAGGTAAAGGCAGAAGGAATGTGTGCATGTTCGGGTGGAATTATCGGAATGGGAGAAACATGGGAAGACAGGTTAGATATGGCGATTAGTCTTGCTGAACTTGAAATTGATTCAATTCCAATAAATGCGCTTATGCCAATAAAGGGAACACCACTTGAGAATCTTCCAATGCTTACAGAAAATGAAATATTAAGAACAATAGCATTTTTCCGTTATATTAATCCGGAAGCAAATATTCGTTTGGCAGCCGGAAGAGCATTGCTTACAAACGATGGGGAGACAGCATTTGAATCAGGTGCATCGGCAAGTATCACGGGCGATATGCTTACAACTGTAGCATGCGCAACAATCCGAAGTGATAGAGAAATGTTGAAAAGTTTAAATAGAGATGTGACACCAGAATACTGGAAAAAATAAATAATATCTTAAATCAAAGACGTTATATATTGTTAAATGTTTAAAAATATGTTACCTTTAAATACAGCGACTTAATTTATTTAAGTGGAAATAAAAAATTATGAGGTAATAAAATTATGAAACAAAAAAACGGGTTTAGTGGGCAGATAGGATTTGTACTTGCTGCGGCAGGAAGTGCTGTAGGTGTAGGAAATCTTTGGAGATTCCCATATTTGGCAGCAAAGGATGGTGGAGGACTTTTCATTATCATATATTTGGTGCTTGTATTGACAGTAGGTTTTACATTATTAACAACTGATATTGCAATTGGTCGTAAGACAGGAAAGAGTGCGATATATGCATATCAGTCAATGAGAAAGAAGTGGAAGTTTTTAGGGGTTATTACATTTTTTGTTCCAGTATTAATTATGACTTATTATGCTGTAATCGGTGGATGGATTCTTAAGTATATGACTATTTATATTTTCGGTTCAGGAAAAGATGCAGTAGCGGACAATTGTTTTACAAACTTTATTTCTTCATCTTCTTCAGTATGGTTTGGCATTATTTTTATGCTTTTAACAGCAATTATAGTTTATAACGGAGTTGAAAAAGGTATTGAGAGAGTTTCTAAATTCGTTATGCCGGTACTTTTACTTCTAGTAATCGGAATAGCAATTTTCTCATTAACGTTAAAAACAACTTTAGATGATGGAACAGTTAGAACAGGTCTTCAGGGATTAAAGGTTTATTTAAAACCTGATATGTCAGGTATTACCGTACAGAAATTTTTACAGATTTCATTAGATGCAATGAGTCAGTTATTCTTCTCATTAAGTGTATCAATGGGTATTATGATTACATATGGTTCATATGTTAAGAAAGATGTTAATTTAAATAAAGCAGTATCTCAGATTGAAATTATGGATACGGCAGTAGCTTTCTTAGCCGGTATGATGATTATTCCTGCTGTATTTGTTTTCTCAGGTCTTGATGGAATGTCAGCAGGGCCGGGACTTATGTTTGTATCACTTCCAAATGTATTTTATAGAATGGGATTTGCAGGAAGAATTGTAGGACTTATTTTCTTTGTATTAGCAGGATTTGCGGCATTAACTTCATGTATTTCCGTGTTAGAATCAATCGTTGCAAATTGTATGGAAATTTTCCATGCAGACAGAAAGAAAACTACAGGAATTCTATCTATTATTTATTTAATTGCAACAGCAGTTATCGCTTTAGGATATAGCATTTTCTATGTAGAAGTTAAACTTCCAAATGGAAGCACAGGACAGCTTTTAGATATTATGGATTATATTAGTAACAGTTTCCTTATGCCATTTATTTCATTGCTATCAGCGATACTTATTGGTTGGATTATGAAGCCGTCATGGATTGCAGATGAAATGGAGTTAAATGGAGAGAAGTTCTCACGTAAAAAATTATATAATGTCATGATAAAATATATTATGCCATTAATTATGATTATTTTATTCTTGCAGTCAACAGGCTTACTTAATATGTTTACAAAATAAAAAAGAAATGTTGAAGAACAGAGATTCTGAAGTTAAGAGTTTCTGTTCTTTTTGTTTGCGCACCATGGGCGTGTCAGACTGTCTGACGCACGGTGGTGTGAGAGGTCGGGAAAATTTATTTAATTTTCCCTCCTACTCGATTTGCAAATAAGTCTGTTGACAATGATTTTTTATAAGACTAAAATGAAGCTGATTTGAAATGAAAATTATGAGGAAAAGTTATGAATAAAACAGATACAACAGAATTTTTTGGACAGGAAAAGATTAGTAAAATTTTATTTAAACTTGCACCGCCTGTAATGTTTGCACAACTTATACAGGCTTTATACAATATTGTAGATAGTTTATTCGTGGGAAAATATTCTGATTCAGGCAAATGGAGATATGAAAACGCCTATGATAGCTCAGGTGATAGGAACAATTACAAATATTATTATTGATCCATTGCTAATATTCGGAATGTTTGGATTGCCTGAAATGGGTATTGGAGGAGCTGCAATTGCAACAGTGGCAGGACAGATAGTGGCAGCAATAATTGTTTGGAAAAAGGGTTATAGAAAATCACCGTCAAAGAAATTATACCCTCAGTATATTAAAAAAATATTTCAGATGGGGCTTCCTAATATATTAATGCAGTCAGCGTATACTTTTTATATATTAGGACTTAATTTAATATTAGCGACATTTTCAGACCAGGCAGTAACTACACTTGGACTTTATTATAAGTGGCAGACATTTTTCTTTATTCCACTTGGAGCAATGCAGACATGTATAGTTCCCGTAATAAGTTTTAATTATGCGGCAAAGAATATAGATAGATGTAAAAAGACATTATTTACTTCAATAATATTTGGATGGGCATTAATGGCAGTTGGAACAATATGTTTCGTATTAGTTCCGGCCCAAATGTTACATGTATTTACTTCAGACCCTTTAGTAATAGAGATTGGAAGGGTAGGGTTTAGATTTATAGGAGTTGGATTTATTCCTATGGTTACGTCGCTAATATTTCCTGTATTTTTTCAGGCAGTGGGATATAGTTTTAAGAGTTCAGCATTAACAGTAATTAGAACAGTATTCTTATTTGTGCCATTGGGATATTTATTTTCGAGATTCGGACTCAACTTGTTTTGGCTAACATTTCCAATAACTGAAATTATAACAAGTGCAGTTGGATATATATTTTACAGACAGTTTATTAAAAAAATGGTATAGAAATTGACTATTTAACTAAAGAAAATTAGAATAATAGGTGTTGTCGCTAAAATAGTATGGTATGCGATAACACTTATTGTATTTTTATTAAATTTTAATAATTATAAATATTTAGATTTATAGGAGGTTACAATATATTAATGAATAATAAAAAAGATATAAATACATCAAATAAATTAATAGATTTTATAAAAAATAGTCCAACAGCATTTCATGTAGTAAAGAACTTTGCAAAAATGCTTGAAAAATCAGGATTTACCAAATTAAATGAAAGAGATAAATGGAAGTTAAAAACGAATGGAAAATACTATGTAACGAGAAATGATTCATCAATAATTGCATTTTGCATGCCTGAAAAAGAAGAATTTTATAATTTTCAGATAGCAGCAGCACATAGTGATTCGCCGGCGTTTAAAATAAAAGAAAATCCTGAGATGGTAGAAGATAATAGTTATGTAACATTAAATGTAGAAAAATATGGCGGAATGTTGATGGCACCATGGCTTGACAGACCGCTTTCAGTTGCAGGACGTGTTATTGTAAAAGAAGGAACAACATTAAAATCTGTTCTTATAGATATAGATAGGGATTTGTGTGTTATTCCTAATCTGGCAATTCATATGAACAGAGATGCAAATAGTGGAATTAAATATAATCCACAAAAAGATATGATACCTTTATTTGGTGAAATATCAGCTAAAAATAAATTTGAAAAAATAATTGCAAAAGAAGCAAATACAGATACAGATTCTATTGTTAGTGCAGATTTATTTTTATACAACAGAGAGAAAGGAACTGTATGGGGAGCAGATAATGAATTTATATCAGTTCCAAGACTAGATGACGTGATGTGTGCATATAGTTGCATAAATGCGTTGATTAAAAGCAAAGAAACAAATAAAGAAAGCGTAAATGTATGTGCTGTTTTTGACAACGAGGAAGTTGGAAGTACTACAAAACAGGGAGCGGATTCATCATTTCTTACAGATGTACTTTCACGAATTTCAATGTGTAAGGGAAAAGACAATGAAGATTTTATAAGAGCGTGTGCATCATCATTTATGCTTTCAGCAGATAACGCTCATGCGGTACATCCTAATTATAAGGAAAAAGCTGACCCAACAAACAGACCATATATGAATAAAGGAATTGTTATTAAATATAATGCAAATCAAAAATATACAACAGATGCAGTATCGGCAGCAATATTTAAGGAAATTTGCAAAAAAGCGGAAGTGCCTGTTCAGTCATATGTAAATCGCTCAGATATTCCGGGAGGCTCAACTCTTGGAAATATTTCAAACAGTCATGTATCACTTAATACAGTAGATATAGGACTTGCACAGCTTGCAATGCATTCACCATACGAGACGGCAGGAATAAAAGATACAGAATTAATGATAAAGGCTGTGAAGAAATTTTATGAGACAGCTATTATAACAGGCGATAATGGAGAATTTACGTGTTGCTTTATTTGCAAAAACAGCAGCAATTCTAGCACACAATAAGGTAAATAATATACATAAAATCCATACAGTTAAATCAGGAACATCGCCGATTGTAAAGTGAGAAGTAGCTCCGGCAAAGGCAGTAAATGCCATAATAAATACACTTGTTCCGACTGCAGTTTTTAATTCATATCCAAGGACTGAGGTTAATATAAGTAACATCATCATGCCACCGCCGGCTCCGACAAATCCACAAATTTATTATAAATATGTGATACAATATTATGATGAAATTTGTTAGAAATTAAAGTAGAGGAATCAAAATGGACAAACAGGAAATTTATAGTTATTTAAATGAAAAAAATATATGGCATGAAATTACAGAACATAAAGCAGTCTATAATATGGCAGATTTAGCAGATGTTGAGATACCTTATCCGGATGGTGATGCGAAAAACATATTTATACGTGATGACAAAAAGAAGAATTTTTATCTAATAACAGTAAAAGGTGATAAACGTGTAGATTTAAAAACATTTAGAAATGTATATGAAACACGTCCGCTAAGTTTTGTATCAGAAAATGATATGGTTAAGATGATAGGATTACATCCGGGGGCAGTTACACCTTTGGGAATTTTAAACGATGAAGAAAGAAAAATAAAAGTCTATATTGATAAATGTCTGCTTGACGGGCAGGGAATAATTGGTGTTCATCCAAATGATAATACAGCAACAGTATGGCTTAAAACAAATGACTTAATAGAAATAATAAAGGAACACGGAAATGAAGTGTATTTAATGGAAAAATGAGAGGAACTATGAAGGAGAAAACAGATTTGTAAAAAGAGATTACGTTATTGGTTAAGATAGAAGATAATAATGATTAAAAGATTAATAGCATCTTGACAGGATAAAAAAAGCGGTGTATATTATTAAAGTTCAAAAACGAACA
>NZ_FR878130.1:0-16580 GCF_000434315.1 Eubacterium sp. CAG:156
GTCTACTTTAGAGGTATCATATCAAAACGACCGGCTATATTTAGTTATTTGGCTAATTACCAAATAATTAATTTTCAGATTAATTTACAAATTAATTGTCAGGTTTAATAGTTGGTAAAGTTTAAGTAAGTCTTTTGTTGTAGCATAAGTAATTTGGATGCTTGTTATTTTAGTGTTGTATATTATGAAAAAAAATGAAAATACTAGATAATAAAATCAATTAAGAAGGAGACATGAGATAATTATGAGAATATTATTTTATGATACAAAAAAATATGATAGGGATTCATTTGAAAAAGTTACGGAAAAATATCCGGAAATAGAAATTGAATATACAGATACAGATATTAATTCAAAAACTGCAAATTTAGCAAAAGGGTATAAGGCAATCTGTGCATTTGTAAGTTCGGATGTAGGAAAAGAAACAATAGATTGTCTAAGTAAAAACGGCGTTGAACTTGTTTTATTAAGATGTGCGGGATTTAATAATGTAGATTTAGAAGAAGCAAAAAAGAAAAATATAATGGTTATGAGGGTACCGGGATATTCACCTGAAGCAGTTTCGGAACATGCAATGGCTTTGGCTTTAGCTTCGAGCAGAAGAATTCATAAAAGTTATATAAAGGTTAGAGAAAATAATTTTAGTCTTACAGGACTTACAGGAACAAATTTGAATGGAAAGATAGCAGGAATAATAGGGACAGGAAAAATAGGAGCAGCGATGTGCAGAATATGCAGAGGATTTGGAATGGAAGTTATTGCATATGATTTGTATAAAAATCCCGAATTAGATTTTGTAGAATATGTGGAATTAGATAAGTTATTAAATGACAGCGACTTAATTTCATTGCATTGCCCACTTACAGAAGAGTCTTATCATATGATAAATAAAAGTAGTATAGCTAAAATGAAGGATGGAGTTATTCTTGTAAACACATCAAGAGGAGCCTTAATTAAAACAGAAGATTTAATACATGGAATTAGAGACAAAAAGTTTTTCAGTGTAGGATTAGATGTATATGAAGAAGAAACAAATAATGTATTTGAAAACAGAGAAGATGATATTTTAGAAACTTCTATTACTGCAAGACTATTATCTTTTCCAAATGTTATAGTTACTTCGCATCAGGGATTTTTGACTAATGAAGCTTTAGAAGCGATAAGCATTACTACATTTGAAAATGCAATGTCATATTTGAATGGCAATTTAATAGAAAATAATGTAGTTATGTAATTAATGTGATTTTTCTTTTTATCTAATATCGCATAATTTAATAGAAACGATATATTTATGTAAGTGACCTGGATTAGATGAACAGGGTGGTCCAAATCATGTCGGAAATTATTGTGATGCACCGTATTTATACGATACAAAAGGTGACAAATTAATGGAAAGAAATACTCTTTCATATATTAATCATTTTAGTCACTACATAAAACCGGGAGCTAAAAGAGTGGCATTTAGCAGATATTCAGACGATGTAGATGTTACATCATTTGAAAACCCTAATGGAGACATTGTAGTAGTCGTGTTAAATAAAACAAATGAAAGCAGACCTGCCGGTATTAGAGTTAATGACACGGTAGCACAATTAAATATGCCACCAATGTCAATTATGACAGGAGTAATTAATTAGAATATCCAATAAAGACCCTCGATAGTTAGAAAAAATCTAACGATTGAGGGTCAAATTAATTTTGTATTTTTGAAAATTTGTAATTAATCTAGCAATGACAATAATTCTGCTTTTGAAACCAGACCAATGCTTTTATTTGTTATTTCACCATTTTTAAATACTATTACTGTTGGAATAGAAGCTATTTTGTATTTAACTCCTAAGCCGGGTTGCTCGTCAACATTTACCTTTCCAACAACTATATCATTTCGTTCTTCAGCAATCTGTTTAATTACAGGTGAGAGCATCTTACATGGACCACACCAGTCAGCCCAAAAATCTACAAGTACAGTTTTGTCACTGTTTAATACTAATTCATCAAAGTTTTCAGTTGTAATTTCTAATTCCATATTAAAGCCTCCTTTATCTAAAGTTTGCATAATGATGATAGAAAGATAATTAGATGTGTTATCTATTTTAGCCTTTCATCATATAATGATTATACACATTTTTGTTAAAATTATTAGTATATAAAATAAAAATTGTATTAAGATAATATATAAAATAACATGATAATTATTTATCAGCATCTTCTTCAGTAATTAATTTCAAATAATCAACATAATATGTTTCAGAAGAATTTTTTAATTGTGAGTTAGCCATTTCCTGCTTTAATTTTATTTCAGCTCTTTTAGCATCACTTAAAACTCCGGCACCGCCTACACAACCACCGGGACATGCCATTCCTTCTAATAAATATCCATTGTATTTTCCTGCTTTTGCTAAAGTAAGCATTTTTTTACACTCTGCAAGTCCTTGTGCACTGACAACATTGACTTCTTTATCAGGATCAATTTTCTTAATAACATTTTTTACAGCATTAGCAACACCGCCACTAGCAGCAAATCCTTTACCATCAGCAGAAGATGTCTGGAGTTCCTCTTCAACTTCTAATTCAGAAAATTCAATTGATTTAGCATCAAATATTCCCATAAGTTCTTCAAATGTAAGAACAAAATCAACATCACTTCTAACACTTCGTCTGCTTGCTTCAAGTTTTTTAGCAGCACATGGCCCTATAAAAACAACCTTACAATCCGGATGGTCTTTTTTAATCATACGACCTGTTAAAACCATTGGTGTAAGTGCCATTGAAATACAATTTGCATATTCAGGGAAAGTCTTTTTCGCCATTACAGACCATGCCGGACAACAACTTGTTCCCATAAAAGGAATCTTTTCAGGTACTTCTTCAAGGAAATCTTCAGCTTCCTGAATTGCACATAAGTCTGCACCAACAGCAACTTCAATCATATCTTCAAATCCAACAGCTTTTAAAGCAGCGCGTACCTGTGCAGATGTAACAGCACCGCCAAACTGATTTACAAATGATGGGGCTATTGCTGCATATATTGGCGTGTCACTCTTAAGTGCAAGAACAGTCTGGAATATCTGGCTTTTATCGACAATTGCACTAAATGGGCAACTTACAAGACACATTCCACAAGATACACATTGTTCATAATCAATATCTGCACGTCCATATTCATCTGATTTGATAGCGTTCATTCCACATGCTTTTGCACAAGGACGTTCCTGTTTAATAATGGCATTATAAGGACATGCTGAAACACATTTACCACATTTAATACATTTATCCTGATCAATAATAGAACGACCGTTTTCCATATGAATAGCTTTTTTAGGACATACTTCAATACAAGGATGTTCTAAACAACCCTGACATCCGTTAGTTATTAAAATTCGTTTTTCAGGACATGCATGGCATGCAAATTTAATTATATTAATAAGTGGTGGGTCATAGTATTTTTCATCAATAGCACTTTTATCAATACCTTCCGAAAGAGGAGCATGTTCAGATACTTTTCTTATAGGGAGTCCGATAGTAGCACGCAATCTTTCTCCTATAATTGCTCTCTCAAGAAAAATATTGTCATAGTAGTTACCGATTTCACCTGGCATAATCTTATATGGTAGTTCTTCCATACGTGAAAAATCTCCACCTTCATATGCCATTCGGGCAACTTCCGTAAATACTTTATGCCTAATCTCAGTTTTATTTGAGTATATACCTCTCATATTTTTATCCTTTCATAGTAATTTAATAAAATAACTTCATAATTAAAAGTTTTCATTCATAGAATGACGATTAATTTAAATATATGGGGTGCTATGTATATTATGCTTTAATAAACAATAGCAATATTATCTAAAATTATAACATAGTGTAATTATTTAAAACAAGTTAAATATAGGCAGAAAACAATTTCTTATATTATTAAAAACATATATAAATTGAACAAATTATATTAATAAGTTGTTAAAGTATGGAAATACATATAATTTCGCACTAGAAATATTATTTATATATGTGTTAGAATTGAACGAATAGTTTTATGACAAAGTAAAAAATTATAAGTAAAGATAAAAGTGAGATAAAGTAATGGAAGCGAAAAAAGAAATTAATAATCCACTGGGGATTGAACCTATAAGTAAATTAATGCGAAAATTCGCGATACCAAGTATAGTAGCTATGCTTGTAAGCTCTTTTTATAATATAGTCGATCAGTTTTTCATAGGAAGAACTGTTGGAACGTTGGGAAATGCAGCTACAAATGTAGCTTTTCCTGTAAGTACAATATGTGTAGCATTAGGTTTACTATTTGGAATTGGTGGTGCGGCAGCATTTAATATTGAAATGGGAAAAGGAAATAAAGAAAAAGCCCCCTTTTATATAGGTAATGTTGTTACAGGAATAATGATACTTGGAACTATAATAGCTATAGGAATATTATTGTTTTTAACACCTTTATTAAAATTTTTTGGAGCACCTGACAATGTTTTAGGATATGCTAAAGATTACGTTGGTGTTACGGCAATTGGAATACCATTTCTTATAATGGGACTTGGGGGAGGACATATTATAAGGGCGGACGGAAGCCCTGATTTTTCTATGACATGCAATCTTGTAGGTGCAATAATTAATATAATTCTTGATTATTTGTTTGTTATGGTATTTGATTGGCAAATGAAAGGGGCAGCGTTAGCAACAATTATTGGACAATTTGTTTCGTTTGTCTTAGTGATAAATTATTTAAGGCACTATAAGACAGTAAAGTTAAAAAAAGAACATTTTATTCCTTCTTTAAAATGTATTGGTAGAATTGCATCATTAGGGGTTACACCATTTTCAAATCAGATAGCAATAATGATTGTTCAAATTACATTAAATAAATCTTTGACATACTATGGGGCGTTATCAAATTATGGGGATTCAATTCCGTTAGCGTGTGCAGGCATAATAATGAAAGTTAATCAAATTTATTTTGCTGTGATAATTGGACTATCGCAGGGAATACAGCCAATTGCAAGTTTTAATATAGGCGCAAAAAATTATAGCAGAGTGAAAGAAACATATAAACTAGCTGTTATAAGTGGTACAATAGTATCAGTGATAGCCTTTATAATGTTTCAGGTTTTCCCAAGAAATATCATTAGTATATTTGGAAATGGTACAAAAGAATATTATCAGTTTGCAACAAATTATTTTAGAATATTTTTGTTTATGACATTTGCAAATGCGATACAGCCAATAACTTCAACTTTTAGTACAGCAATTGGAAAACCAATGAAGGGAACTTTTCTTGCACTTACAAGACAGATTATTTTTCTGCTACCTTTAATAGTAGTTTTACCGATGATATTTGGAATAGATGGCATTATGTATGCGGCACCTATAGCAGATGGTGGGGCAGCAGTTATATCAATAATTGTTATACGAGGAATATTTAGAAAAATGGGAGAATAAAATGTACTATATTTATATGTTAAGATGTAAAGACGATTCGATTTACACAGGGATAACTACGGATTTAGATAGAAGAATGAAAGAACATTTTGGAGCAGGAGAAAAAAGTGCAAAATATACAAGAAGTCATGTGGCTTTAAAACTTGAAGCTGCTTGGCAGACAGAAAATAAAGCACTTGCATCTAAATTAGAATATTGGATTAAACAACTAAGCAAAGCACAAAAAGAGATTCTTATAAAAGATGATACGAGAATGGATTCTATTATGGGTGATAGAATCGATGTAAAAAAATATAGTAAGAAATGTTAACAATTAGTTAAATTTTAAATTAAGTTGTTGACAGATTAAAAAATAAGAGTAAAATAATGAACATTGTTTACAGTTAACGTTGTTAAATATAAACAGTGTTTATTTTTTTGCTAAAGTCTAATTAAGCTTGGAGGTGACAGGATGAAATGAGCGAGTACAATAAGGAACTTGTAGAAAAGGTCATAAAAGGAATGATGAAATTCAGAAAGTTTCATCATCCAAAATTATCTGATGATATTTCAAGAATGGAAGGCAGTATAATATTTTGGCTTGTTAAATCAGAAAAAATGGAAAATAAATCAGTCAATGTATCAGAACTTGCAGAAGGATTGCATGTGTCAATGCAGTCTATTTCAAGAACACTAAAAAGTTTGGAAAATAAAGGATATATAGTAAGAGAAGTAGATTCTGATAATAGAAGGAATACATTAATAAAATTGTCAAAAAAAGGCAATGAACTTGTAGAGAAGAAAAAAAAGGATGTGGAAGGATATTTTGAAAGAGTATTTTCACATTTTACTGAAGAAGAATTACAGCAATATCTGAATTTTCAGGAAAAATTTTATGCAGCTATACTTGAAGAAGGCAAGACATTAAAAAAAGAAAAGGAGAATTAAGATGAGATTTTTTAAAAATTTCAAGGGGCATATGCCAATGGTATTTACAATAATAGCATTTTTGTTTATACAGGCTATGTGCGACCTGTCTTTACCTGATTATACAGCATCATTAATTGATACAGGTATTAATAATTCAGGAATTGAATATGCAACACCGGAGAAAATTTCAGAAGAAAGTTATCAGGGAATTGCAATGTGGATGACTGATAAAGAAAAAAGTAAATGGGAGTCTGCATATAAGAAACAAAGTAATGGAAATTATAAGTTAAAAGATAAATCAAAAGAAAACATGGAAAAGTTAGATAAGACTTTTTCAGAACCAATTCTTGTATATTCAATGATTTCTCAGACACAGGACAAGAAGAACAATAATGAAAATACTGGTCAGGATGTGAGTGAGTACATGAAAGAAATTGATATGGATTCTCTTGATAATCAGGCTAAGATGGACTTAGCAGCAGTTCAAAATGGAACTATGACACAGGAACAGTTTATGGCAGCTCATTTCGATTTAATAAGAGATACAGTAAGAGATAAAATGGGGTCAGCAATTGATTCTATGGGAGATTCTCTTGTTCAGTCTTCAGCTATTTCATTTGTAAAAAAGGAATACAAAAAAATCGGAGTAGATGTTGAAACAAAGCAAGTTAGTTATTTGTGGAGTACAGGAGCAAAAATGCTTGCAATGGCACTTTTAATGACTGTAAGTGCGATTATTGTTGGTTTCCTCGCATCTAAAGTATCAGCTTCAATCGGTAAAGAGTTAAGAGAAAAAGTATTTAATAAAGTATTGGAATTTTCTGATGCAGAAATTAATAAGTTCTCTACAGCATCATTAATTACAAGAAGCACAAATGATGTTCAACAGATTCAAATGGTATGTGTAATGCTTCTTAGAATGGTTGCTTATGCACCTATTCTTGCTGTGGGCGGCATAATAATGGTTATAAAAACACACTCAGGTATGGAGTGGATTATCGTAGTTGCTGTTGCTGCTCTTTTATGTTTGGTAGCAATATTGATGGCTTTAGCTATGCCTAAGTTTAAAATTATGCAGGATTTAGTTGACAGAGTAAACCTTGTTTCGAGAGAAATTTTAACAGGAATTCCTGTAATAAGAGCATTTAGCAGAGAAAAGAAAGAAGAAGAAAGATTTGATGTTGCAAATAAATCTTTGACAAAGGTAATGTTATTTACAAATAGAGTAATGACATTTATGATGCCACTTATGATGATGGTTATGTATGGAATTACAATATTGATTGAATGGGTTGCAAGCCACAGAATTAATCAGGGTGCTTTAGAAGTTGGGTCTATGACTGCATTTATTACCTATACAATGCAGATAGTTATGTCTTTCCTTATGATAACAATGGTATCAATTATGCTTCCTAGAGCAACAGTTGCAGCAGAAAGAATAGATGACGTTTTAGATACAGATGTTTCTATAAAAGATAAAAAAGAAGCTAAGATGTTAGATGCACCAAAGGGAATTGTAGAATTTAAAAATGTTGATTTTAAATATCCTGATGGAGATACAAATGTTTTAGAGGGAATAGATTTTATTGCTAAACCTGGTGAAACTACTGCTATTATAGGTAGTACAGGTAGTGGTAAGAGTACTGTAGCAAAGCTTATTCCTAGATTTTACGATGTAACAGAGGGACAGATTACAATTGATGGAATTGATGTAAAAGATTTATCACAGAAATCAATAAGGGATAATATTGGATATGTACCGCAAAAGGGAATTTTGTTCTCAGGAACAATTGCATCTAATATAAAATATGGAGCAGAGAATGCATCCGATGAACAAATGTTAGAGGCTGCAACAATTGCTCAGGCAACAGAATTTATTGATTGTAAAGAAGAAAAATATGATAGTCCTATTTCACAGGGTGGAACTAATGTTTCAGGAGGACAGAAACAGCGTTTATCAATTGCAAGAGCAATTGCAAAAAATCCTAGAATATATATTTTTGATGACAGTTTCTCAGCGTTAGACTTTAAGACTGATGCAGCATTAAGAAAAGCATTGAGTCCTAAGGTAAAAGAAAGTACAGTAATTATTGTAGCTCAAAGAATAAGCACTGTATTACAGGCAAAGCAGATTATTGTTTTAGATGATGGAAAGATGGTTGGAAAAGGAACACACAAGGAATTAATGAAGAATTGTGAGGTATATAAGCAGATAGCATCATCTCAGATGTCAGAAGCCGAATTGGCAGCAAGTTTAAATGAGGAGGTGGATAAAGATGAGTAATGAAAATAGAACAAATATAAATCCACCAAGAAGAATGAGAGGACCTATGGGCGGCGGCCGAATGGGGTCAGGTGAAAAGGCTAAAGATTTTAAAGGCACGATTGGAAAATTAATACGATATATTGGAAATTATAAATATGGCGTATTTGCAGTAATGGTTTGTGCAATGTTTAGTGTTGTATTTACTGTTGCAGGACCTAAGGTATTAGGTAAAGCGACAACAGCACTTTCAGATGGAATTATGAACAAGATATCCGGAAAAGGTGGAATTGATTTTGGATATGTTGGAAAAATACTTTTAATAGTATTGGCGTTATATGGAGTTAGTTGTGTATTCAATCTTATTCAGGGATTTGTAATGACGGGTATAACACAGAAAATCTGTTACCGTATGAGAAAAGAAATTTCAGAAAAAATAAATAGAATGCCACTCAAATATTTTGAAAGTAGAACATACGGTGAAGTTTTATCAAGAATTACAAATGATGTAGATACATTAGGAAATGGATTAAATCAAAGTATAACACAGTTAATTACATCTATAAGTACATTAATCGGTGTATTTATTATGATGATAACAATAAGTGTACCGATGACACTTATTACACTTATTACATTACCTGTAAGTATATTATTAATTAGTTTTGTAATTAAACATTCACAGAAATACTTTAAGAGTCAACAGGAATATTTAGGTCATATAAATGGTCAGGTAGAAGAAGTATATAGTGGTCATCATATTGTAAAGGCGTTTAATAAAGAAGAAACTGTAAAGAAAGAATTTCATGATACAAATGAAATCCTTTATAAATCAGCTTGGAAATCTCAGTTTTTCTCAGGATTAATGATGCCTATAATGCAGTTTGTTGGAAATTTAGGTTATGTTGGTGTTGCAATTTCGGGTGCTTATCTTGCTATAAATGGAAAAATTGAAATTGGTGATATTCAGGCGTTTATCCAATACGTAAAGAATTTTACACAGCCAATTCAGCAGGTGGCACAGGTTTCAAATATGATGCAGAGTATGGCAGCAGCAGCTGAGAGAGTATTTGAATTCTTAGACGAGGAAGAAGAAGACCAATTCGTAGCAAATCCTGTAGATATAAACACTGTTAAAGGAAATGTTACATTTGATCATGTAAACTTTGGATACAATGAAAATCAGACTATAATTAATGATTTTAGTGCTGATATTAAGGAAGGACAACAGATAGCAATAGTTGGTCCTACCGGAGCAGGAAAGACTACAATTGTTAAATTATTAATGAGATTCTATGACGTAAATAAGGGGCAGATTCTTATTGACGGACATAATGTCAAAGATTTTAACCGAGGCGAACTTAGACAGGAATTTGGAATGGTTCTTCAGGATACATGGTTATTTAAAGGAACAATTATGGAAAATATCCGTTATGGCAGATTAGACGCAACAGATGAAGAAGTAATTGCAGCAGCTAAGAAAGCTCACGCAGACCATTTCATCAGAACTCTTCCGGATGGATATAAAATGGAATTAAATGAAGAAGCAAGTAACATATCACAGGGACAGAAACAGCTTCTTACAATTGCAAGAGCTATACTCGCAGATAATCCGATTATGATATTAGATGAAGCAACATCTTCAGTAGATACAAGAACAGAACAAAGAATTCAGCGTGGTATGAATAATATGCTTAAAGGCAGAACAAGTTTTGTAATTGCTCACAGACTTTCAACTATAAAGAATGCCGATTTAATTCTTGTAATGAAAGATGGAGATATAATCGAGCAGGGAAATCATAACGAATTAATGGAAAAAGATGGATTCTATGCTAAACTATACAATTCACAATGGGCACAGCAGGAAGAAACAGCTTAGTTTTAGAAGATTGATAAAGAGAGAATAATTTTAATGAAAGAGCATCATAAAAAGTGGTGCTCTTTTATTTATGCCTACAAAATTGTTAAAGTAAAATATGAGAAAAATGCACAAAAATAATGCTTTAATTTAAATGATTAATGTTGATTTTAACAAAAATATCTGATAAAATTGTTTCAATAAAAAACAATAAAGTATTTTAACAAGAATACATAGATTATTGAGAAATATGAGGTATTTGTTATGAAAACAAGTTTTTATACGGGGAAAATAGAGGATGAGTCTGCGATATATTTTGACGCAGACCATTTTAATATTAGTAATGATGGAATAGTGGATGTATCAGATGAACTGCAAAAAGCAGTTAATATGGTTGTAGAAGAATACGGTTATGGAATTGTATTTGTTCCTGAAGGAAAATATCTGTTAAGTAAGACAATTTATATTCCAAAGGCAGTAAGAATAATCGGATATGGAGAAAAAAGACCTGAATTTATATTAAAGGATAATGCATTAAATTTTAATATATCAAAGGAAGACGATAAAGGTCATTTTAGATATTTGTTCTGGTTTGTGGACAGAGTTGTAACAGAAGGGACAAATGTGAATGCAAATGATGCTAATCCGGGAACTTTCTATAGTGCAATGTCTAATGTTAATATTAACTTAGGTAGAGAAAATGATTATGCGGTAGCTTTTAGGACACATTATGCACAACATGCTTTTTTAGCTCACATTACAATTAACGTCAATTCAGGAATGGCAGGAATATATGATGTGGGAAATGAAATGGAGGATATAGAAATTGTCGGTGGAAATTACGGAATAATCACTACAAAGTGTTCTCCGGGATGGCCATTTGTAATGGTAGATACAAAATTTGAAAATCAGAAAAAAGCAGCTATTTTTACAAGAGAGGCAGGTCTTACAATAGTAAGAACTGATGTGAAAAATGTGCCACAGTTTGTAGAGGTACAGGATGGATTTTTTGAAAAATTATATATAGAAGATTCTATATTTAAAAATGTGGATAAGTTATTGAATATTGCATTAGAAAATAATTCGTTAACAAGTATTTATGTAAAGAATTGCTATTTAGAAAAATGCAATGTTATCGTAAGTTATAAGGATACAGAAAATACAATAGATAATAAATATGATTGTACACATATAAATGAATATATACATGGAATAACAGCAAGTGATGAGCAACCTGAAAAACAAATTAAAGATATATTATATATAGGAGAAAAGCAAATTGACTATAATGTTTTGTATACAGATTTAAAGACTTTACCTGAAGTAAAACAGTGGATAAATGTTAAGAAAAATGGTCTTATTGGAGATGGAGTTACGGATGATACAAAGGTTCTTAAGGAGCTAATTGAAAAGTATACATATCTTTATTTCCCACAGGGAGAATATTTGCTTACAGATACTATCAAATTAAAAGATGATACAGTTATTATTGGACTTAATCCTGTTTCTACTAAATTTATACTTAAAGATAATGCAGAAAGATTTACCGGATATGGAAAAGGTATAGCATTTATTGAAAGTGGAAAAAGAAACATATTATTTGGTATAGGAATAGAAACAGGTGGAAAAAATCCAAGAGCAATAGGACTTAAGTGGAACGGCGATATTGATTCATATATTAATGATGTAAAAATGTTTGGTGGACATGGAAATCTTGTTAAAGGTACAGGAGCGTTTGAAATGCCTTATAACTCAACAAGAACTGCAGACAGTAATCCTGAGCGTATGTGGGATTATCAGTATCCATCAATAGTTGTTAATGGTGGCGGAGTAATTAAGGATGTGTGGTCTGCAAGTCCTTATGTAACAGCAGGAATAACTATCGAAAATACTGATACACCGGGAAAGATTTATTGTATGTCACTTGAGCATCATTGTAGACATGAATTGTTGATGAATAATGTTAAGAACTGGACAATCTATGGAATACAGACAGAAGAGGAAGTGGCAGAAGGCGAATTTGCAAGACCAATAGAACTACATAATTGTGAAGATATTACATTTGCAATGACATATCATTTTAGAACAATATTTGTAAATAAGCCTTATGATTATTGTGTAAAAACATTTGACTGCAAAAATATTTCATTTATAAATGCACATAATTTCTCACAAATGAAATACACAATCGATAATTATCTTTTGGATGTAAACTCAAATGTAGAAATAAGAACATGGCAGGCAACAAAGATTGATATAAAAGGAAATGTTGACAGAAATATTAGAATAACTAATGAACCACAAAAAATATATAGTGGATTCAGATTCCCTGACGGAGGAATTTGTAACCAAAAAGGTGACTTCTATTTTGTAGACAGCCTTGATAAGAAAATTTATTGCGTAGATGGAAAAGACTATAAACTTAGTGAAATATTTGAATCACCTTACAAAATTAATTCTGTAGGATTTGATACAAATGACAGAATAATAATTGTTGGAGAATATATGATTCCAAAGAATGCTACAGTAGGTGGAAAAAAACAGGAAAATATTTTGCCTTCGGACTCATATGGTACTTCATATGGATTTTGGTACAACAGAGATGCTTATACAATAGTATTTACGTTAGATGATAATGGAGAAATGCAACCGTTAGATATGGTGGAAATGGGCAAAATAGAACCTGATAGAGTTATATATCCGGGTAATAGATGGAGAGATGGTTCAGATTATAAAGAAGTTTTAGGATATAAGCCTGAAAAAGCTTGGATAGCAATGGACAAAAAGACAATAATACCAAATCACTATGACTTAATAAGAAGCAATAATTTATCAATTTCATCATGTGGAGAAAAAATGTATTCAATTGATGAGATGTATAAAAGAGTATTTGAGTGTACAGTTGATAAAAATGGTTATCTTAAAAATCCTGAAGTTATAATTGAAGAGGGAGATTATTGCGTTAGAAAAAATAAGAATAATATTTTAGTTGGTGATGACGACGTAAAAATATATAGAGATGGTAAATTTATAAAATCTATCCATGTAGAATCAAGAACGTCTACATTTGATATAGGTGGAGAAAATAAAGACGTTTTATTTATAACTGCAAGGGATGGAATTTATGTGGCAAAAATTGATTTGGAGGAGAATGATGAATAGAAAGGTTTATATTGCAGTAACAGCAGCACTTGCATCGATGTTATTGTGGGGATGTGGAGAAAGTGAAAACAAAACAGCTAAAAAGAATGCAACACAAAATGTTACTGAGGCACAGACAGAAGAAAAAATAGAAAATGTGATTGACTATGAAAGTGATGGTGAACCTGTAAAAGATGCTACAGTATTTGGAGAAAATACATATGTATTTTCTCCGGAAGATGATAAAAATGAAATTCAGTCTAAAGTAGATGAAATTTATAAAAAACAGGAAACAAATCAGTTCGGAAAAGAGAGATATGCAATTTTATTTAAACCGGGTGCATATGATACAGCATTATCTGTAAATGTTGGTTATTACACACAAGTATCAGGACTTGGAGTTTTACCTACAGATACAAATATTAACAAGTTGTGGGTCAACGCTGACTGGATGTATCATAATGCAACATGCAATTTCTGGAGAAGTGCAGAGAATTTTTCAGTAAATGAATATTGTATGTGGGCAAATTCACAGGCGGTTTCACTTAGAAGAATGAAGTTTAATGATGGAATGGTTCTCAGTGATGGAGAAGGGTGGTCAAGTGGTGGATTTATGGCTGACTGCTATTCAAATGGAACAGTTTCATCAGGTTCACAGCAGCAGTATCTTACAAGAAATGATTTTTGGAGATTGTGGGATGGCGGAGTTTGGAATATGGTTTTTGTTGGGATTGATACTGTAAGAACTCCGGCAGGAACATGGCCGTATTCGCCATATACAAAAGTGCAGACTACACCTGTTATTCAGGAAAAGCCATACCTTACATATGATGAAGAATATGGATACGGAGTTATTGTTCCTGAACTTAGGACAGATGCTGTTGGAGTATCATGGGAAAGTGGAACAAAGGGTAAATTTGTCAGCTTAAATAAATTCTACATCGCAAATCCAAATACGGATGATGCAGATACAATTAATGAGGCTTTAGCAGCAGGCAAAAATTTATTACTAACGCCTGGAATTTATGAAATAAATAAACCGTTAAATGTTAAAAATAGCGATACAATAGTATATGGAATGGGAATGGCAACAATTGTATCTGTCAATGGAAATAAAGCAATGAAAATAGCAGATGTTGACGGGGTGAAAATAGCAGGAGTGTTATTTGAAGCAGGTGAAAAAGAGTCAGATACATTGCTTGAAGTAGGTGCAAAAAAGAGCGATGTTTCTCATGGAGCAAACCCTACAACTTTAAGTGATGTATACTTTAGAGTTGGAGGCTCAAGCTACGAAGGAAAAGTTGAAAATTGTATTACAGTAAACAGTAATGACGTTATTGGCGACAATTTATGGGTATGGAGAGCAGATCATGGAGATAATGTGGCATGGGACAAAAATACAGCAAAAAATGGTGCTGTAATTCATGGTGATAATGTAATTATGTACGGATTGTTTGTAGAACATTTTCAGGAATACCAGACAATATGGGATGGAAATGGTGGAAGATTATACTTCTATCAAAGTGAGATACCTTATGATGTTCCAAATCAAAGTGAATTTATGAGCAATAATGGTAAAGTAAATGGATTTGCGTCATTAAAAGTGGGAGATAATGTATTAACATTTGAAAGTTATGGCGTAGGTGTATATAGTTACAATAGAGATGCTACTATTACAATAGATAGAGCAGTAGAGGTCCCTGATATTGAAGGAGTAAAATTACATAACACGGTAACCGTTATGTTAAATGGACATCCGGGAATAGAACATGTAATCAATAACAGTGGATACGGAGTAAAATCATCCGGCGCAACAGCAAGAATAGTGGAATATGAAAATGGAGAACAGAATAATATGGTCTCTCGGAATCTTGAGTAATCATACCAGCAAAATAATGGAATTAAAGTGGAGGCTTTAATAAAAAGGGAATCGGGAAGTCTTGATTTTACTGGCTTAGAGACTCCGAGAGATTATTAATAAATAAAGGAGGAAAAGAAATGATACTTGATGAATGTTATGTACTGCAAAATGGAGTAAAGATTCCTAAATTAGGATTAGGTACATGGCAGATACCAAATGGAAAAGACACATACGATGCTGTTTCATATGCTTTAGAAACAGGATATAGACATATTGATACCGCAGCAGCATATGGCAATGAAGAAAGTGTTGGCAAAGCAGTAAGAAATTCAGGAATACCAAGAGAAGAAATATTTATAACTACAAAACTTCCTGCCGAATGTAAAGGCTATGATATTGCTAAAGAATGCTTTAACAAATCAATGGAAACACTTAATTTAGGATATATTGATTTGTATCTAATACATGCACCTTGGCCGTGGGATGAGTGGGGAAAAGACTGTACAGAAGGAAACATAGCAAGCTGGCAGGCTATGGAAGAAATTTATGAAGCAAACGAAGCTAAGAGTATCGGAGTATCAAATTTTGCAAAACAGCATTTAGAGCCGGTGTTAGAAATTGCTAAGATAGTACCAATGGTAAATCAAATCTGCTTCCATATAGGTAACAGACAGGAAGAGACGATTGAATTTTGCAATAAATATAATATGCAGATAATGTCATATTCTCCGCTTGCAACAGGAAATATTGTAAATGACAAATATATAGAAGTAATTGCAAGAAAATATGGTGTTACAATACCACAGGTGTGTATAAGATATTCGTTACAAAAAGGCAATGTTGTAATTCCTAAATCTACAAAGAAAGAACGTATAATAGAAAATTCAAAAGTAGATTTTGAATTAACAAAAGAAGATATGGAATATTTAGACAAAAAATAAATATAGAAATAACACAAAATCATAGAAAAATCCTATGATACACTTAAGGTTAATTAACTGAACCTAAAAGAGTTAGAACTAAAATTGGGTAATCGAAGTTTTTGATGGTTTGTCAATCTATTTGATGGTCTTACGTGAGGGTTTGTGATATTAACTAAAGGC
>NZ_FR878131.1:0-3376 GCF_000434315.1 Eubacterium sp. CAG:156
TATCGTTTGCTTATGAAAATTTCTGCCGACTGGGGTTGTGGAAATTCTGTTGTTCTGGATATTTCTACCGACTGGGTTGTGGAAATTTTGTTGCTCTGGATATTTTTGCCGGCTGGATTGTGGAAATTCTGTTGCTCTGGATATTTCTGCCGACTGGGTTGTGGAAATTCTGTTGCTTATAAAAATTTTTGACAGATTGGGTAATTTAATTTATATAGTTTTTTAAAATCGGATATAATTGATTGAATTTTCTATTTTTCATACTTTGATTAAAAAAAATACCGAAAATCTATTAACAATAGACCTTCGGTATTTCACCTTAGTAATTTTTAATTATTTTTTACTATTTTGTCTTAACTCTTTTTGTCTTTGACCATGCTGAATATACTTTGTTTCCATCTACGATTTTGTATGTACGGATTCGAACATTGTATGTTTTCTTTGCTTTTAATTTCTTTACAATATATATATTTGCCTTTTGTTTGTTTACTGATATTGTCTTTTTGTTTTTCTTAAACTTCTTATCAGTTGCTACCTGAATTTCATATCCTTTTACGTTTTTAACTGCTTTCCATTTTAAAGTAATTGATTTCTTTTTGGCAATTGTCTTGCTAATCTTTGTAGCCTTTGGTGTTGAAACTACAGCAGTTGTATTCTGCGGATTTGTTGTTGTTTCAGTTTTGCTTTCCGGCTGCTTTTGTGTTGTCGGATTAGTTACATCTGCTTTTTTTGTTGTTTGTGTAGAATCTGCTTCTTTTGTTGTCTCAGAAGTTGATGCTATAATTCTTGGTAATGTTTTTCCTATTGCAATTATTTTATCACAATCGTTACAATAAGTATCTCCTGTGTATCCTTCCTCTTGTTCTGTTGCATCTTTTTTATTTATAATTGTCGTATTTTTGTGCTCACATTCAGTTGGAATAAAAGTCCCATCATCTGTTTTCGAAGCTTCTGCCGTATTTCCATAAGCACCCATATTAACTCTGCTTCCATTAGGAGCCGGTTCATTTGAATAATCACTTAACGGGTCACCTGCATTTATGCAAGGGCTTGTAACATCATCCGCAATCCACATCGTTCCATTCCATCTTCCGCCTTTAGATTTCAAATGATAATTTCCTTTTTCTATATTTGCAAATAATGGTTCTTCAAATATACATCCTATTCCATAATTATAAGTGTTACCATTCCAGCTATCATTATATATGCATGTATATGTTATATTTGATGTGTCTGTATCGTCATTTAGATTCTTAAATCCTCTCTTGTTTCCGGCTATTATACAATTTTTTATTATCGGAAGTTTTGTCATATATCTGCCTATGCTTACTCCATAATAGCAGTTTGCAATTGTAACATTTTCCAAAACTATTTTTTCAATTAAATCTTCTTCTACACTTAATGATAGACCAATTCCATCATTTTGCTTATTAAAATTATGTATAATACAATTTGAAATTTTGAAAATATTATCTTTTGGTACTTTTGTTCCATAAGCTGATATGCTTAATCCCGTGAAAGAATCATTGTTTTTTCCTTCAAAAATTGTATTTTCTACAGAAATTTTTCCATAAATGTAATCATTATAGCTGTTAAGTGTAACATACATTCCACTTGATTCATTGGTAAATTTACAATCCTTTACTGTAAGTATTTGCGGAATTTCTCCCTCATATCCGGTCTTTTTGCTTATTATGTTTGCCTGCATTTTAACATTATCAAATTCACAATTTTCAAATACGGCTTTTCCATTTAAATAATCCGAAGACGAATTCTGCGTTATGGAAATTTGATTGCTTGCATTTGTTAATCCTCTGTCAGAAGCCCCTACAAATTTAATAGGATTTTCCTTTGTTCCTTTTGCAATCAGCTCTCCATTATACATAATATCTAACGATGCAATTACATAAGGATGTTCTGAAGTCAATATTACTTTTGCATCATTTCCATTGTTATATCCTATAGTACAATTTTTAAAGTAATATTCCAGACCGTCTATTTCTCCTAATGTACATTCCGGAGTTATCATTGAGCCACTAAGTTCAACGTACTTTCCAAATACAGCTGAGTAATCGCATGTATTGTTCGCATAAGTTCTTGTTTTATCAGCATTGACATTTGCTCCAAATTGAACTCGTATAGGTGCACACTTATTCATTTCTGATGATTCATTAGATTGACTTCCGTGGAATACATTTCCCTCTATTACAAAATCACATTGTCCATCAAGATTCAACGCATTTTTTGTTAATGCTCCACCTTCTGTTGTATAAAATTCATTATTTATTATTTCCGCATTTCCTCCCCAGTTAACAGACGGATTGTAAGAACCGGGAATATTGTTTTTAAATGTATTATTTTCTATTTTACATTTTGATTTATCATTATAAAAATACTCATATGCTAAATCCTTTGTATAACCTTCAATTCCCATTGAAAGTGATTTGAACATTGAATTTGATATTTTAATATTTGATTCAACAGTATTTGCATCATAATCTCCATAAAAAAATCCTGCACCTATTTCACTCGGTTGCAAAATATTTTTGCTTACTAACTCTGTACTATCAAATATACAATGGTCTACTGTAAGATTAAACTTCGTATTCTTTGTCCCATGAGATACATCAATTAATCCCTCTGTGAAATCTCTAAACTGTGCTCCACCGTTTATAAAATAACAATATTCAAATGTGTCTGTCACTTCTCCATTATCAGGAAGTGTTATCTCTATTCCATTCCACCCTGCGTGAGTATCAATATTTTTAAAAACAATAGGCTCATCCTGTGTACCTTTTGCTTCTATGCTTCCACCTTCTTCTACTCTAAAAATAGAATATGGTCTATAAACTACATCTGAATTTTCTACTCCGTTAACATTTCCCGTTCCTGTTCCAAATAAAACTGTTGTTCCCGGTTCGATTACAAGTTTACATTTAACATATGGTAATTCAACTATATTTTTTGAACATACAACATATGTTTTATCTTTTGTCCATGTTACAACATTACTTCCATCATCTGAAACTATGTCTCCTGTTACGTATACTAAATTTTCATTAGTTTCAGAATTATCGCTTTGGGCAATTGAAGCGTCACTGTTATTTTCGTATACGGAAATTTTCGTATTTTCTTTAGTTATAACATTATTTGTTTGTTGTGCCATAATATTTTGTGGTAGTAATGATGTTGCCAACATTACACTTAGAATAAGGCTAAAATACTTTCTCATAGGCAGCTCCTTTCTACTACATTTTTTATATTATAATTTTAACATAATATAATCTTGAAGTCTTTATTTAAATTATTATTCAGCAGAAGTTTCCATAGCAAACACGTTGATTTTCCTTTCCCCAGCTGGCAGATATTTTCATAA